>JAAYSY010000018.1 GCA_012518235.1 Bacteroidales bacterium | reverse complement strand
TCACGCAGGGGGTCACGGGTTCGAGTCCCGTACGTACCGCAAGAAAAAGCTGAAAATCTAGTAAAATAGATTTTCAGCTTTTTTTATAATTCTAGTTTACAGCCTGAATTTTATTAGTGTTAATCTGTATCTGTTTTATAAAATGAAAAAGGTACCCAAAAAACTTCAGGTACCTTTTTTGAATAAACTTGGCAGAGTTTATTCTTTTAATTTACTTTCCTGAAAATGGGTTGATGAAAAATTTAGATAGAAAAGACCTAACTACTTTTCTTCAGATTAATCAACGCTCTTCCTCGAAAGCAATGAAAGAATATAATAATGCAAAGGCGGGTCTTCTGACTCACTCTATTGATAAACTGCCTTCCCAAAGATCTCTCTTCAGTGGCTATTAGCTGAATTGTTTATCAACTTTAAGAGTTTACAGCAGCGGGACTGTTCAGGATTTACACCTGATTCCCCTTTAATTAGTGCTCTCGACAAAGAAACACTAAACCATTGCAATACAAAGGTAGGTAAAGAAATTTAGGTTTCAAATTTTTAATCAAAATGAATTGTTGTAGTAACTCACATACATTTTAACGTAAAATACCTTATTATCATATGCCCTAGGCAAGTGAGTGACATGACTAGGGCAAGTGGAGTGGATGCCCTAGTCATATGCATAACCTATAGTGTACCTAATATGATGAATGAAATGGGGGCTACTCTTTTAGAAAAAGCAGAGTGAAAGTAATCGAAGAATTAAAATATTATAGGCCATCTAAGTAGTTTTCTATAATTTCTACAGATGAATCTTTTAATATGATTTTCTTATCCGAGTCAAATAAATAAAAACTAGAAGAAGCCCGAAGAGAATAGGTGTCTTTTTCTATTATTTCTTGATTTGTATCGTAACCATTAATCCATAAAGTATCATAGGTGTTTTGTCTGTTTTTCCATTCTGTTATTTCATCGTATGGGTAGATGGTTAACACAGCCAGTTGTTTGTTTTGTATATGTTGTTGTAATATTGTTGAGTTTCTAATTTCATCTAACTCTAATTGACAGGTATGACAATCAAAGTCGTGAATAAAAAGAAGAGTTAGAGGACTATCAATAGCATGAAGAGAACTTGATCCAAGAGTAGTTGTGAACTGTATATCATTAGCTACAGTGCCAACCCTGTTGTTTTGTGCTATTCTTAATTGGTGTTTAGGTTTTTCTTTTTCAATAGGTGTAAGTATAGAAGCATTAAGAATAGATTGTAAAGCAAAAATATATAGTTCTTCATTTTTATAGGTAGAGTGTAAGCTATATAGGTATTTATCAGCTAAACTAGCAAATGTACGGAAAGCAAAAGGGTTTATTTCGGCTTGTTGAAACGCTTGTTCTATGGCAGTCTGACTTTTATCTAAGGTAATAATGGGAATAGATAAAATATCGATAAAGTCCACCCAAGCTTGCTCTATGTTGTCCTTTTTATTTTCTAAATTTGGATCAGTAAAGTTAAAATGGTCCCAATAATGTTCTATTAGGTAATTAGCTCTTTCTGTAGGAGTTTGCAGTTCAGAAGGAATGGAGGGAAAGGGAAACTGATATTCACTTTGTTCTTGTGCCTTAATTGGGTTTGTTTGTAAGAGTATAAGAATGAAAAATAGAAGAGTTTGTTTAACTTTTATATTCATGTTAGTTGTGTATTTATATACGTTGTTTATCTTTGACATGGTGGAGCATAAAAGACTGTTCTTTTTTACTAATCGCTGGATCTAATTGTACATTTGTTTGTATATTTAACCTCTTAATTTTTTGAATAGCTAAATGAAATAAAAAAAATGCAAGGAAAAAAATTTATATCTCCTCAATCGTGGTTTTCACTAATATACCCTTCTTTTTGGAGTGAGTTTGAAGATAGAGAAGGTTCTTTTCTTTTTTATAACCCAGAAAAGTGGACCGGGAATTTTAGAATTTCTGCCTATAGGAAAAATTTAAAAGCTGTAGATGCAATTCGTTTTGCTGAAGAAGAATTAGAATATGAATTAAAGCAGAATAAAGAGAGTGAGCGCGTTAAGATAGGCCTCTATCATGGTATATATTATAATCAATCGAATAAAGAGGAGGGTGTTTTTTATACAACGCATCATTGGTTGTTTGGTGAGAAAAATACAATGATTGAGTGTTCATTTACTGTTCCTCAAGGAGTGGGTTATGAAGAAGCAATGCCTTTACTTGAGTCTGTTGAAATACGATCAGAGAATAAAACCTACCCTTCGGAGTTAATCCCTATACGTTTAGCTGAAATTTATCTTATAAATGAAGAATATGAAAATGTTTCTCAACTGATAAAAACCACCTTGTCAAAAGATTTTCAAGGTATTGAAGAAGACTTGGATAAGTTACAGGAAGTGATAGATTTAGAGGTTATTGGGGGAAAGAAAAGGCGCGATTGGTTTGCTGTGGGTGTTGTCTTATGTGTTATTTTAACAAATGAAGTAGAGGGATTTGAGTGGAAAACTCTAATTGATGGTAATCGGGAAACTCCTATATTATATTATACTAATAGCAGTCTAGAGATTGATCCATTAAAAGTAGCTTGGAGTTTCATAGAAAAAAATAACAGATGTGATGTTAAGGATATATATAAGGAGTTATTAGGTAGCTTGTAATATATTCTAAGTTTCTAAGGTTAAGATAAAGAAAGATTAAATTAATATGGTAAGTTATTTACAAGTTGATGAGTTAACCAAATCATTTGGTGACCTAGTTTTATTTAGAAACATATCTTTTGGTATTGCTCAAAATAATCGTGTGGGGTTAATTGCTAAAAATGGGGCAGGAAAAACTACACTACTTAATATTTTAGCCGATAAGGAACCTTATGATCAAGGTACTATTGCTTACCATAGAGGATTAACTGTAGGTTATCTGGAGCAAAACCCTAAATATCCTAAAGGAATAACAGTATTAGAAGCTTGTTTTCATCATGGTAACGAAATAACTGAACTCATAAAAGAGTATGAGCAGTGTATGAAGACCAAAGGTAATCCAGGACTTGATAAATTACTTAGTCAAATGGATTTAACGGGTGCATGGGAATATGAACAACGAGCCAAACAGATTTTATCGCAATTAAATATTAACGATTTTGATCAGTTAGTCGATGAATTATCTGGTGGGCAACTTAAACGTGTAGCTTTAGCTAATACGTTAATTGTAGAACCTGATTTTTTAATTTTAGATGAGCCTACTAACCATTTGGATTTGAAAATGACGGAATGGTTAGAAGAGTATTTGAGTCGTGGAAACTTAAGCTTATTAATGGTTACTCATGATAGGTACTTTTTAGATCGTGTGTGTACTGAAATATTGGAAATAGATAATCAGCAAATTTATTCTTATAAAGGTAATTATAGTTATTATTTAGAAAAGAGGCAAGAACGTATTGATGCATCAAATATGGAGGTTGCTCGCGCTAAAAACTTATATAGAACAGAACTAGAGTGGATGCGTAGAATGCCTCAAGCTCGAGGTACTAAAGCTAAATATAGAGAAGACTCTTTTTATGAGTTAGAAAAAATAGCGAAACGAAAAACAACAAATAGTAATGTGAAATTAGAAGTGGAGGCATCTTATATTGGGAATAAAATATTTGAAGCCGAAGGTTTATATAAGCGTTATGGTGATGTTGTTATTCTAAATGATTTTTCATATATCTTTTCCCGATATGAAAAAATGGGTATCGTTGGATCAAATGGTACAGGTAAATCTACTTTTATAAAAATATTGTTGGGTAAAGTACAACCCGATCAAGGTGTTGTAGATGTTGGTACTACCGTTCGTTTTGGTTATTTTTCTCAAGAGGGCTTGCAATTTGACAACTCGATGAAAGTTATTGATGTAGTACGCCAAATAGCTGAGGTTATTGACTTAGGTAATGGAAGAAAACTGACTGCTTCTCAGTTTTTACAACATTTTTTATTTTCACCGGAAAAACAATATGATTTTGTTGAAAAGTTAAGTGGTGGTGAAAAGCGTCGGCTATATCTTTGTACGGTGTTAATGCAAAATCCTAATTTCTTAGTCTTAGATGAGCCTACTAACGATTTAGATATTATGACTTTAAATGTATTAGAGTCGTATTTACAGGATTTTAAGGGGTGCGTAATTGTTGTATCTCACGATCGCTACTTTATGGATAAGGTAGTCGATCATTTGATGGTTTTTAATGGTCAAGGAGATATTCGTAATTTTCCCGGAAACTACACGCAATATAGGGCTTGGAAAGAGCTTCAAGAAGAGGTGAAAAAAGAAGAAGATGAAAAGCCAGAAGAAGATAAACATGAACGTGTTCGACATAATGAAACACGAAAAATGACGTTTAATGAAAAACGTGAGTTTGAGCAACTTGGAAAAGATATAGATCGGTTAGAAGAAGAAAAAGAAAAGTTAGAATCTGAATTGGCTAGTGGAAGTTTAGAAGTTGAGCAAATTACAGAGTTTTCTATTCGTTTGGCTGAGGTGAATGATGACCTCGATGAGAAAAGTATGCGCTGGTTAGTATTAAGTGAGATTGAAGAGTAAGAAGATTTATTTTTATTGCTTTAAGGCTGATACTTCATCATTGTCTAACTCTTAGATTCTGATGCAATGATTAGATATAAAGAATTCATGAATTAATTCATTATATTCACCTTTCAATAAAACATAATGACTTCCAAGAGGCTTTTTTAGTAGCTTTTCAACTGGGGTGTCTAGTTGGATAGTAATGATACCCGATTCATTACTTGTTATCTGAGGGTTACTTAGAACTATTCCCGAAGAAAGGTAAAATTGATCAAGACAATAATTTCCACACTTTAATATGGTTATTTTGTCTTCTGGCTTTAAGTCATCAAAATTATTGTAATCCCCTGGATAGGTAACTAGCTTAATGAAGTTGTTTGATAAGTCCATCTGTATAGGTAAAGAGAGTGTCGGTGTTGAACCTATAAGAAGCTTAGTCGCTAACATAGTGAAAATAGATTGTGGATCAGTCTGGTAGGCTATAGGGAAGTGGCTTTTTGAGAGTCTACTACATGCACTTATTATAGATGGTATTAATTTATTAGGAGTTTTTAGTAAATCTAAAGCTAGAGCACTAAGTCTTTTAGAGCGAATTAAGTGAAAAAAAGGAGTGAAGAAATCCACGTTATCAGGAATCTCTTGTTTAATACGTTTAAAGTCTTCTGTATATAAAGGAGATAGGTTTGTATTCAATGGAATATCAATAAAATCGACTCCCCAACGTCTTTTGGTTAAAAAATAATCAACATTACTTGCAATAAGATTACTAGCTGGCGACTCTAGAATACCGATTCTTCGATTCATTAATCTTTTTTCAGTAGTAAGAATCCGCTCTAATTGTTGAATCCGTTTCTTTATGTGATTATTATCGCTACATAAAATTTCATTTTTGATGCTATTAGAATTAAGCCAAGTGGAAGCTTCAAGTACCATAGGCAGGTTATGGCTTTCCTCATCAATTAAAAAAAGTATAGGACGAGGAAGATCTTCATACTGTCTTTTAAGTAAAAGAGTATTCTCTTTATTTAAAACTAAAAGTAAGCTTAAATGATTTCTGTCAACATCGCTTATTTTATTTGCAGGAATTATAAGAAGTTGTGCAAACTCTTGTAGTTGTTTAAGTAGGGGGCGTTCTAGTAAATTAAGATTACTAATTTTCTGGTTGGATGAGGTATAAACAATTACATTGAGTGTCATAAAAAATATAGTTTATCTTTTAATTCTATACAAAAATAGAATTTTTTATTTAATGATCAAATCATAAATAGTAAACAAAGGTTTTTATTCTTTTAATAGGTTTAGACTGTTGTTTTTATGTATCTTTGCAAGCAATATTGAGTGAAAATTTAAGTCATATTAAAACTGAATTATTTTATGCCAAGCATATCAATCCGTGGGGCTGAGATGCCAGCTTCTCCCATTAGGAAACTAGCTCCATTAGCAGAAGAGGCTAAAGCTCGTGGAATACATGTCTATCATTTGAATATTGGACAACCTGACTTACCAACGCCTCAAGAAGGTTTAGATGCTCTTAAGAATATAAACAGAACTATTTTAGAATATAGTCCAAGTGCTGGGTACCCCTCTTTAAGAAAAAAGCTAACAGAATATTATAAATCGTTTGATATTGAACTTACAGCTGATGACATCATTGTAACTACTGGAGGTTCAGAGGCTGTTTTATTTACATTTCTTTCCTGTCTAAATCCAGGAGATGAGATTATAGTACCTGAACCTGCATATGCTAATTATATGGCTTTTGCTGTTTCTGCTGGTGCTAAGATAGTACCTCTAACCTCAACTATTGAAGATGGATTTGCTTTGCCTCCAATGGAAGAGTTTGAAAAATTAATAAATGAGCGAACAAAAGGGGTATTAATTTGTAATCCAAACAATCCTACAGGGTATCTTTACAGTCGTAAAGAGATGAATCAATTGCGTGACTTAGTTAAAAAACATAATCTCTTTTTATTTTCTGATGAAGTTTATAGAGAGTTTATTTACACTGGTTCACCTTATATTTCGGCTTGTCATTTAGAAGGTATTGAAAATAATGTTGTACTTATTGATTCAGTTTCAAAGCGATATTCAGAGTGCGGAATTCGTATAGGGGCATTAATAACTAAAAATGAAGAGGTAAAGGGAGCTGTAATGAAGTTTTGTCAAGCACGACTTAGTCCACCCCTTATTGGTCAAGTAATTGCAGAGGCCTCGCTAGATGCATCTGAAGAGTATATGCAGACTAATTATGATGAATATGTTGAACGAAGGAAGTGTTTAATCGATGGATTAAATAGAATACCTGGGGTTTATTCTCCTATTCCTATGGGGGCTTTTTATACTGTGGCTAGGCTACCTGTTGATAATGCAGATAAGTTTTGTGCTTGGTGCTTAAAAGAGTTTGATTACGAGGGAGAGACGGTATTTATGGCACCAGCTTCTGGCTTTTATACCACACCAGGTGTTGGTGTCGATGAAGTGCGTATTGCTTATGTACTTAAAAAAGAAGATTTACATCGTGCATTGATAGTTTTAAGAGAAGCATTGGCTCAGTATCCAGGTAGAACTCGCTAACTTACTTAGCTATTATTTGACTATATTATATTAATCCAATTGGCTACTATTAATTAATAAGACGACACCATTGTTTGAGTTTTTTATTGCTAATCGAATATATAAACAATCAGAGGGACAAGCTAAAATGTCTCGTCCTGCAATTCTTATAGCTATGCTTGGTGTAGCTATAGGGGTAGCTGTTATGATTATATCTTTAGCAGTGATTATAGGATTTAAGAAACAAGTTCAAGAGAAAGTCATAGGTTTTGGTTCTCACATACAAATTAGCAATTTTGATGCAGTACAATCTTACGAAACTCTCCCTATTGTTGTAAATGACTCCTTGTTATCTGTTTTAAGTAATAATGCTGACATTAAGCATATACAACGTTTTTCTACGAAGTTAGGTATGTTAAAAACGGAAGACGCTTTTGAGGGGATTGTATTAAAAGGAGTTGGTCCAGAGTTTAATACACAGTTTTTGGCTAATCATTTATTAGAAGGAGATATTCCTCAATTCAGTGATTCTGAGAATAACGAACAAGCTTTAATATCTAAGAGTCTTTGTAATCGTTTGGATATTAAATTAGGAGACAAAGTATATCTTTATTTTGTTCAACAAGAAGGAGTCAGAGCTAGACGATTATTCATTGCTGGAATTTACGAAACGAATCTTACAATGTATGACAATCTCTTTTTATTTACCGATATCTATACTGTAAACCGACTAAATCAGTGGTCATATAATCAAGTCAGCGGGGTAGAGTTAACCTTGTCAGATGCTGAGAGATTAGAGGATGTAACTTTTCAATTAGGCGATCAATTGGATGCAGAAGTTGATGATCAAGGGGGAATTTATTTTGTAAGGAATATAAAACAACTTAACCCACAATTATTTGATTGGCTTGAATTATTGGATTTAAATGTTTGGGTAATTTTATTTTTAATGATTGGAGTTGCAGGGTTTACCATTGTTTCTGGCTTACTTATCATTATCATAGAACGAACTTCCATGATTGGTGTATTGAAGGCCTTAGGGGCTACGAATGGAACGATTCAGAAAATATTTTTATGGTTATCTATATTCCTGATAGGTCGTGGAATGATTATAGGAAATATTATAGGAGTTGGATTTTGTTTCCTTCAGTCCAAATTGAATTTGTTTGCCTTAGATCCTGCGACATATTACATGGATTCTGTTCCTATCTATTTTGACTTTAAGTTGTTTATACTTGTAAATGTTGTAACGTTTATTGTATCTGTAGGTATATTAGT
>JAAYSY010000103.1 GCA_012518235.1 Bacteroidales bacterium | reverse complement strand
TGTTAACTCTAGTTTAGCTGTTACTTATGAAGACATTCCCAATGAATTACGTATCTTGACCGAAGATGTGATTTTTAATCGAAGAGCAGAGGCAACTGATGAATTAATAACTTATGTAGAACAACACATAGGGTAGAGTTGTAGAATAATGAAATCCAATAGTGGGTGAGTGTAGATTATAAGAGATAGCTAGAAGGGTACTTAATGTATTAATAAAAGAATCAATGTTTTGAATGCATCAGTCAGTATATGTGTGTTTTTAACCCTAAAAGATAAATAGGGAAGAGTCATTACATTATCGGAGAAAGAATAAAGAGGAGAATGATTCTAAGAAATAAAAACGCTTCCATCGGTTATATAACTCAATAGAAGCGTTTTTTATATACTCTACCCTAAGGTAGTGTTGATTGTAGTTGTTTTAATATCCAAAGATATCAGTAGTTGTTAATTGCTTAACAGGACCAATTTTACCTAGCTTATCAAGATCTAAATCTTTCTTATCACCTAAAATAAAATAGGTGTATTTTCTATTTTTAATCCATTGGTCATGGAAATCAATGACATCTTTCAAAGTCATGTTTTGAACCTCTTGATACGTTCTTTCACGTTGATCACCCGTTAGTCCAAGTTCTTTAGCATCTAGATAATTCCAAATAATATCACTTTTTGTAATACGCTCTGTTCTAATTTTAGTCAACAGTCCATCTTTAGCAAGTGTGAAAGCTGATTCAGAAAGAGGCATATCTTCAATGATATCATTAAAAGCATAAATAGCATCCATCATTTTATCATTTTGAGTTGCAATCTGAGCAATCATCGTGTAAGGATACTTAATCTTATTAGGACTTACTAAACCTGCCCATGCAGAGTAAGCTAATCCACGACTTTCTCGCATCTCTTGAAATACAATGGAGTTCATCCCACCGCCAAAATACTCGTTGTAAAGCGATCGAGCAGATTCAATCTCAGGATTGTAGTTTTCAGCTTGATTAGAGTACATCCCCATATAAATCTGTTTTGCATCATAAGGAGCAATTAAGACTTGAGTTTCAGTCGTTTCTTGCTGCTTAAATTGAGTATCAACTAGTGGTTTCTCTAAGGGTGTTTCCACTTGATGGTGGTTATCCACAATAGCAACTACATCGTTTGCTTTAGAAGGACCATAATATAATACTTGATGCTCATATTTTCTTAACGCCTGAATGACTTGAATTAATGATTCTGGCGATGTGTTTTTAAGTTCATCGGCAGTCATAAGGTTCTTAGCTGGAGAATTTTCACCCCAAATAGCATAGTTGTATAAACGAGAGAAGTTTTGCGATTGATTTAATTTTGCATCAGTTCTAGCCTTTAATAGGTTACCCACTAGGTTAGTATAAGCATCCATATCTACTTGAGCATCATCAATAATATGCTCTAATAGTTTCAGTGCTTCTTCCATATTTTCTTGTAAGCCAGAAATAGAGAAGTAAGTCGTTTCATTTCCTGCTGAGAAACGATAATCACAAGCTAATTGATAAAAAGATTTCTTTATTTCTTCTGCACTCATTTTAGAAGTACCTACAAAATCGAGGTAATCAAAAGCAGTACCTAGTTCTTTGATTTGATTTCTTCCAAGATCAAAGTAGAAGAAAAGTTGAAACAATTCATTCGTGTCATTACTCTTATAAACAAGAGGTAAACCTTGAGCTGTTGTTAGGTGAGTTAAATCCTTATCAAAATCTAAAAAATGAGGTTGAATAGGTTGAACTTCCGTAGCTTGAATTTCTTTTAAGAAGTTACTAGCCGAATCTCTATTCATTACAATAGGAGTAATTTCAGGCTTAGGCATCTTCACCTCATTAGGATCGGTACCTGTTTGCTTATAAACTAAGTTGTAGTTTGTATCCTTAAAGTATTTATTAGCTAACTCTTTTAAGTTTTCAATAGAAAGTTGATTAATGGAGTGAAAGCGAGAAACCATATCGCTCCAGTCTAAATTATTAATAAAAGAAGAAACATAATAGTCAGCTCTTGAACGATTATCTTCAAAGCTATACATTTGCTCTAGCTTCATATTATTAATAACTGCTTGAAGCATCTCTTCATCAAAATCGCCTTTGCGGAGTTCTTCTATTTGTTCAAGCAATAAATCTTTAACCTCATCAAGCGATTGTCCTTCTTTAGGACGAGCTTGTACTAGTAAAGCACCTCCATCGGCCATACCTAAAATACCAGCAAAAGCACCTAGTACTTTTTGTTGTTGGTTTAATTCTAAATCTAATAACCCTGCTTTCCCGTTGTATAACAGATAAGATAAAGCTTCTAATCCAACATAGTCTGGATGATTTATAGCGGGTAATCGCCAAGCTAGTGTAATATTTTCCGCATCAGGTCCTAGCACAGTACGCACAATAGGCTCTGTTATAGCAGGTTCCTCTTCTGTCTTTAGTTCGGGTAGATTATGATTTGGTTCAAGATGACCAAAATACTTTTCAATAACCTCTACCATAGCATCAGGCTCAAAATCTCCTGATAAACAAATAGCCATATTATTAGGAACATACCACGTTTTATAATACTCCTTTATATTAATAATAGAAGGGTTCTTTAGTTGTTCTTGTGTACCTAACACAGTTTGTGTACCGTAAGGGTGGTGTGGAAAGAGAGACGATAGAATGGTTTCATAGACCTTTCTAAAGTCATTTGTAAGTGACATGTTTTTCTCTTCATACACTGTTTCTAGTTCTGTGTGAAATCCACGAATAATGTTGTTCTCAAAGCGGTCGGCCTGTATTCGTGCCCAATTTTCAATTTGATTAGCAGGAATATCTTCTACATAAACAGTCTGGTCAAAGCCAGTATATGCATTAGTCCCTTTAGCACCAATAGCAGTCATCAGTTTATCGTATTCGTTTGGAATAGCAAACTTAGAGGCCTCGTAAGAGAGACTATCTATAACTTGATAAATTTTATTCCGTTCTGCTTCGTCGGTTGTTTTTCTATAAATTTCAAACTGTTCTTCAATAGCACTTAATATAGGCTCTTCCGAAGCATAGTCAAAAGTACCATATTGCTTAGTACCCTTAAACATAAGGTGCTCAAAATAGTGAGCTAATCCAGTCGTCTCTTTTGGATCATTTTTTCCTCCCACTTTTACTGCAACGTAGGTTTGAATACGTGGAGTTTCTTTGTTTACTGTCATGTAAACTTTTAATCCATTTTCTAGTGTGTAAATTTTAGTATTCAATGGATCGTTTGGAAACTCTTCATAAGAAAACTTGCCACTATCTGTACAGCCAATAAAAGTCATGCTTAGTAGCAAAAGAAATGATAAAAATAATTTTTCTGATTTCATATAAATAGTTATTGTAAATAAATTCTTAAATGTTTGATCTCTAGAGTCAACCCTTTGATGTGGATTGACGTTTTTTTCTGAATACAACGTGCTCAAGTAAAAGTACACTAATCACACCCATCACAAATCCATTACCTAAAATTGGACGAAAAGTAGTGGGTATTTGATCGAGTACATAATCGGGAGTAAAAGATAATATTAATCCTACCATTAGAGGCAATCCAATGGTTAAACTATCATTAAAACTACTGATTATATTTTTTTCTGTACCTATTATTTGAAAAGAAGCAGAGAGTTGGGTTGCCATGAGGTAGAGTAAAATAGTACCCATCGTTAATTCTGGAATTAAGGTGAGGTACTCAATAATAGACGGAAATAAAGCACAACCAATAAGGGCTATTCCGGCAGGAATTAATGGGTATCTTGATGCACAGCCTGTAGCCATAATAAGACCAGGACTCAAAGAGTAATCTACTGGACCAATAACACCCATAGACCCTGCAAATATATTCATTATGCCAGTAACACCTACGGCTCTCTCACTTCGTTTATCTAACTGATCGGCCTTTATTATCTTTCCTACAGATTGAACAGAACCCAATTCATTGATGAGTAGGGCAATGTAACAAAATAAAAATGAGAGTGTAGTACCTAAATCAAAGTTCAACGATACAAACCAGCTGGAGGTTTTTGTCCCTGCTATTTTTGCTTCTGTAGAGGGTACACCCATAACAGCAAAACAGATAATTGAGCCTAAAACAAGAGCAATTAATACCACAGTGGACTTCCAAATGCCTTTGAAGAAATGATTAGCCAAAGTCATTAAGAATAAAAAGCTAAGTGCAAATAATAATGAAAATAAAGCATGACTTTCTTCACCAAAAATTAAACGCAGAATAACAGGAGATAGTGTAAAAGCAATTAAAGACATAATTACAATGACTATTCTAGGGGTAAATATAAACTGTATTTTAGAAAGTAAACGACTAAAATACAACACACCTAATAAAACACCCCCAATGATTATAGCTGTATAAATTTGCGCCTCATTAGCCGATCCTGCTGAAAGTACACCAATTAGTAAAACCGAAGCTGGACCAATAACTACAGGCATTTTATGTCCCCCTAAAACCTGTAAAATAAGTCCTACACCCATAATAATAAGAAGTTTTTGAGTGTAGAAAATATGTCCCGCTGTATCTAATCCCTGCAGATTACTAATCACCGCACTTAAAATAATTACCATAGGAATGGATACAAGAAACCATTGCAACCCATACATTGCCAGAGAAAAGGGTGGTAATTTATCATTGAGATTGTATCTGAAGTTCATATCTTTGTCTTTTATTAAATTTAATAATGAAGCTGAAATTACATTAAAATAGAGTTCTATACAAATCTATGCTTAAATAAACGATTTGTTTTAACGGTTTTAGTGTTGTAGCAATGGATTATGAAGAAAATTAAGACCAATGCAGCTCGCTTGTTAGATCAAGCAAATATAGCCTACGAGCTAATTACCTATGAGGTAGATGAAGAAGACTTAAGTGCTGTGCATGTGGCACAAATGGCTGGAGAATCGGTAGATCAAGTATTTAAAACCCTTGTTTTAGAAGGAAATAAAACGGGGAATTTTGTCTGTGTCATTCCAGGTGCTGATGAGCTCGATTTGAAGTTAGCTGCTAAAGTATCAGGAAATAAAAAAGCGGAAATGATTCCTATGAAGACCTTGCTTCCTTTAACAGGGTATATACGTGGAGCTTGTTCGCCCATTGGTATGAAAAAGCTACTTCCAACCTTTATACATGAGAGTTGCTTAGCTTACGATTTCATTTTTGTAAGTGCTGGACAACGTGGTGTACAGTTGAAAATCGATCCAAAAGACCTTATAAAGGTAGTTGATGCCGAAGTTTGTCGTCTATTTTAGGAATCATCTCAATAAATAATGATAACTTTGGAACGCTTTTAATAAAATAAAATATATAATACGTTAAATAAAAACACACTAATTATGTTTAAAAAACATCCTAAGGGATTATTAGCGGCCGCCTTATCGAATATGGGAGAGCGGTTTGGCTTTTATGTAATGATGGCAATTCTCTCTCTTTTTATTGCCACTAAGTTTGGTCTCAATGAAGTTCATACAGGTATTATTTACTCTGTATTCTATGCCTTAATTTATTTATTGGCATTAGTTGGAGGTATTATTGCAGATAAAACTCAAAATTTTAAGGGGACTATATTAGCTGGTATTGTAATGATGGCTGTAGGTTATGTTGTCATTGGTATTCCAACTCCAACCCCTGTTCCAGATCACCTCTATTATGTTATTTTAGGAATTACTTGTTTTGGACTTTTATTAATAGCCTTTGGTAATGGACTCTTTAAGGGTAACCTACAAGCTTTAGTAGGACAAATGTACGATGATCCTAAGTATAGTAAATACAGAGATGAAGGATTCAATATCTTTTATATGTTTATTAATATAGGTGCTATTTTTGCTCCTTTATTTGCTACAGGAATTAGAAACTGGTGGATACAATCGAATGGATTTGCTTATAACGCTTCCTTACCCGAGACTTGTCATCAGTATTTAAATAACACCATTACCCCAGAAGCTTTAACTAATATGCAAGAGATTGCTTCGGGTATGGGGTATACAGGTACCGATATGGGAGCTTTTGCTACTGAATATTTAGGTATCTTCACCACAGGGTTTCACTATGCCTTTTTAGTAGCTATTGTAGCTATGGGCATATCATTAGTTATTTATATAGCCAATAGAAGAATTTTCCCAGACCCTACAGCTATAAAAGAAGCTGCTGCCGCTGCACCCGAAATGGATGTAAAAGAAGTAAAACAACGTTTATATGCTTTATTTGCAGTGTTTGCTGTAGTTATATTCTTTTGGTTCTCTTTCCATCAAAATGGATTAACCTTGACTTTCTTTGCTAGAGACTATACCGATTTAAGTAGTATGGTGTTTAGTTTTGGTCAATTCAAGTTAGAAGGAGCTGAGTTATTCCAAAGCTTTAATCCTTTCTTTGTGGTATTTTTAACTCCCATTGTAGTAGGTGTCTTTGGTTGGTTACGTGCTAAAGGAAAAGAACCTTCTACACCCAAAAAGATAGCTATTGGTATGGGTATTGCAGCTTTTGCTTACATTGTAATGGCATTAGGCTCTATGGGATTACCTACAAAAGCTGAAGTAGATGCTATGGGTGGTTTACCTCAAGCACAACAAGTTACTCCATTCCTTTTAATAGGTACTTATTTTATACTTACGGTGGCTGAGCTGTTTATTTCTCCACTAGGTATTTCTTTTGTATCGCAAGTTGCTCCTCCTAAATACCAAGGTATTATGCAAGGATGTTGGTTAGGTGCTACTGCTTTAGGGAATCAATTACTATTTATAGGTGCTATTTTCTATAAAAATATTCCAATTTCATTAACTTGGACTGTGTTTATTGTAGCTTGTTGTATTTCTATGTTCACTATGTTATTTATGTTAAAATGGTTAGAGCGTGTAGCTAAATAAAACCTTTTTAATTCTAAAATAGAATTTATGAAATAGGCTGATAGTATTATCTATCGGCCTATTTTTTGCTTTTAAACAAACTTTAGCCGTTTTAGAATAGAAAAAACACGTTACTCTTGTTCTATTTTTGTATCATTATTAGTTAAAGGAATAAAAACAATAATCTAGTAAAGAAAATAATATTGCAACAAAAAGATATTAATTTTTGGCTTAGAGTGTAGGAGGCAAGGGAGAGGTAAAAGAGAAGCCTATACTAAAAAGGCCTATGAAAAAGGGGTAAAGGTATAAGTTGTGTACTTACATCATTCATTAGAGTACGATTGATGTAGTACTCAATGGATGTGTTGAATTAATTTAAAGTGGTTTATCTAACTGAAAGATAGACCACTTTTTCTTTTGACTTATTTTATTTAAAAGAAAAAAGGTGAGTTGCCCCACCTTAAATGTGTTCACAACGGAATAATCCTTATTGTGAATTGCTTCAAAACTAGGAGCAAGATACATAAAATTATTTAATATAAAAAGGATTTTGTTGTGATTTTTATTAACTTGTGAAAAAAAGTGTTAAATAAAAGTACTATACTATGAAAAGAATATTAGGTTTAGATGTGGGAACCAACAGTGTGGGGTGGGCTGTAGTAAATCAGAGTAAAGATGGTGAATATGGGACTATTGAAAAATTAGGTAGTCGTATTATTCCTATGGATCAAGGGGTAATGGATCAGTTTGCCCAAGGGCAGACAGAATCCACTACTGCTGAACGTACACGTTATCGAGGAGTTAGAAGATTGCGTGAACGTTCTTTGTTGCGTAGAGAAAGACTGCACAGGGTGCTTCATGTATTGGGGTTTTTACCTGCGCATTACGATGAATCGATTGGATGGAATAGAAATGATAATAAAACCTATGGTAAGTTCTTACCCGGAACCGAAGTAAAATTGGCATGGGCTGCTACTGATGAGGGGCATCGCTTTTTATTTTACGATTCGTATTTAGAGATGTTAGAAGACCTAAAAGTACATCAGCCGAGTCTTTCTAAAACAAGTGAAACTCCTATTCCTTTAGATTGGACTATTTATTACTTAAGAAAAAAAGCATTAACTCAACCTATTACAAAAGAAGAGTTAGCCTGGATATTACTACAGTTTAATCAAAAGCGTGGATACTATCAGTTGAGAGGGGAGGAAGAAGTAGTAGATGATAGTAAAAAGGAGGAATATTATGCTCTAAAAGTTGTAAAGGTAGAGCTGGACACAGAGAACAGGAGTAAAAAAGATTGGTATAATATCCATTTAGAGAATGGGTGGATTTATAGACGGAGCAGTAATGTTTCGTTAGACAATTGGGTGGGTTTAACCAAAGAATTTATTGTTACAACGAGGCTTGATGCAGAAGGTAATGAAAAATTAAATGCTGATGGAGAAGTTCAGCGTAGTTTTAAAAATCCTAGTGAAGACGATTGGGGTTTAATAAAAAAGAAAACAGAAAGTGATCTTTTGAAGAGTGGAAAAACGGTGGGTGCATACATTTACGATAGTTTGCTGACTCAACCCAATCAAAAAATTATTGGAGGACTTATTCGAACGATTGAAAGAAAGCTATATCGTGAAGAATTAGAGGCTATATTGACTACTCAGTATCAATATAATAACGATTTACAGAGTGATGAGTTATTCCAAAAGGCGTGTTTTGAACTCTATCCTAAAAACGAAAACCATAGAAAGAACTTACTCACTAAAGATTTTAAGCATCTGTTTATTGAGGATATTCTTTTTTATCAACGTCCCTTAAAGACCAAGAAATCCTTAATAGCAAATTGTCCCTACGAGTATAGAGTTTTTATAAAAGAGGGTAAGAAAGAAATTGCTCCCATAAAATGTATTGCCAAATCGAATCCCTACTTTCAAGAAATAAGATTGTGGCAATTTATAGATAATTTAAGAATACTAGAACGAGAAGTAGAAGTGGATGGGTCTATAGCGTACGATGTGGATGTAACGGCTAATTTTTTTAAGAATGAAACCGATTGGGTGAATCTATTTATCTGGTTAAACGATAAAAAATCGGTTAAACAAGATGAGCTTTTAGGACAATTTTTAGGACTTAAAAAAGACAAAGGGAAAAAAGAGCATAATTATCGATGGAATTATGTTGAGGATAGAGACTATCCATGTAATGAAACTCGAGCTTTGCTTCTGAAAGCACTTTCATATTGTGAGGCAGAAGATAGATTAGATGATTTTTCTTTTACTTATAGCTTATGGCACTTGTTATATTCTGTTGAAGATAAAATAGAGTTAAAATCGGGATTAGAGAAGTTTGCATTGCGCCATCAGTTGCCTCAATTGTTTGTAGAACAACTATTAAATACCCCTCCTTTTGAAAAAGAGTATGGTAGTTATTCAGAAAAAGCTATAAAACGTTTACTACCTTTAATGCGTAGAGGAAAATACTGGGATATCGACACTATAGATAATAAAACTAAGCAACGTATTCAACGTATTATAGATGGTGAAGTTGATGATAGTATTTCTATTCGTGCTCGTGAGAAATTAGAGGGTTATAGAACGCTAGAACAGTTTACTGCACTGCCTTTATGGTTAGCAGGTTATGTAGTGTATAGTCGCCATGCAGAAAGTGGTGATGTAACGAAATGGGATTCGCCTGAAGCCTTGGATCATTACATACAAGTAGAATTTAAGCAATACTCGTTGCGTAATCCCATTGTAGAACAAATCGTATTAGAAACTCTAAGAGTAGTAAAAGACCTTTGGAGTCTTTATGGTGATTTTAGTGAGATTCATTTAGAATTAGGTAGAGATATAAAGAACTCTGCATCTGTACGAAATAGAATAAGTACTAGGCAGCAAGAAAATGAAAATACGCGTCAACGGATATTGAATTTATTAATGAACCTTAAAAAAGAGGCTCGTTATGCTGAGTTGAATCCTTATTCTCCATCGCAACAAGAAAAAATGCGGATTGTAGAAGAGGGGGTGCTTAATGCTCAGAGCCAGTTACCAAAAGATATTGAAAAAATAGCAACGAGTGCTAAACCTTCTAGTAAAGAGATGCAAAAATATTTATTGTGGCTAGATCAAAAGTACTGTTCTCCTTATACAGGTAAACCTATATCTTTAGCTCGACTATTTACCTCTGATTATCAAATAGAACACGTGATACCTCAAAAACGTTATTTTGATGACTCTTTTTCTAATAAAGTTATTTGTGAGGCAGAAGTAAATAGTTTAAAAGGGGCTCTCTTGGCACATGAGTTTATTCAAAAAGAAGGGGGAAGCACCATTACTGTGGGTACAACAACTGTTGAAATTCTTAAATCTCAAGAATATGTAGCTTTAATAAATAGAACTTATGGTGTAAAAAATAAGTTGAAAGCAAAGAAGTTATTAGCTACTGACTTAGATGAGGTAATCGATGGTTTTAGTACTCGTCAATTAAACGATACCCGTTACATTAATAGGGTAATGATGCGGTTGCTTTCTGGTGTAGTGCGCGATAAAGATGAAGCAGAGAGTACATCTAGAAATGTAATTCCATGTGCTGGACGAGTTACTAGTGTGTTAAAACACCATTGGGGATTAAATGATAGTTGGGATAAGTTAATTCAGCCACGTTTTGAGCGATTAAACAAGATGACAAATAGCTCGGATTTTGGGGTGTGGGTAGCTTCTAACCGCTTCCAAATACGTGTACCCTTTGATTTGCAAAAGGACTTTTCTAAAAAAAGAATAGATCATCGTCATCATGCTTTAGATGCATTAGTTATTGCTTGTACTACTCGTAACCATGTGAATTTTATAAGTAATAGTTATTCAAGAGATGTAAAAGATAGAAAGGGGTTTCGGTACGATTTAAGAGCTCTGCTCTGTGAAAAAGAGTATAATAAGGGAAGTTCTGATAATTACAGTTATCAATTTAAAAAACCGTGG
>JAAYSY010000102.1 GCA_012518235.1 Bacteroidales bacterium | reverse complement strand
TCAGAGGATTAGGCGATCGATACAATATGACCTCACTCAATGGATTTCCTATTGCCTCCCCTAACCCAGATAATAAACTTATACCGCTCACCCTATTTCCCACAGCAATCGTTCAAAACATTACTGTCAGTAAGGTTTTTCAGCCTACTTTTTTTGGCGATTACTCGGGTGCACATATTAATATAGAAACAAAAGAAAATATTGGAAAAGACTTTCTCACAATAGGTATCTCTACTGGAGGAAAGAGCAATACACTCTATTCCACCTTTTACTCCTCTGATAAAAAAGGAGCTAAGTCACCTTACTGGGGGGTTAGTAAAGGACTAAGAATGAATAAAAGAATAAAACAACTTAGCTCAACAGAATTCGCTGACTATATAAAACAAAATAATCCATTTAAGACCTCTTTTCAAATAGAAAAATCAAAATCCCACCCTGAGTTAGGATTGGAGTTTTCTGCAGGAAAAAGCTTTAAGTTCCACAACCAAACCCTAGATATTCTAGGGGCCTTAAACTTCAACAATGACTACACTATATTAGAAAACGCCTATACATCTACCATTAATGCTCAAGGTATTACACGAGACGCATTTCTATATAATCAATATAATTATGAGACTACACTGACAACTCTTGGTCAAATTAACTATGGATTTAGAGAAAAAGACAGAATAGCTTATAATTTAATGTTTGTAAACAACACAGAAGATAGTTATTCTCATCGTATAGGACACGATGCTGAAGGTAATGAATTAGAGGGAAGTAATAGTATCTACCATATCTATACTTTACAAAACCATCAGCTCAACGGAAAACACTATTTTCTAAATAAATTACAAACAGACTGGCAAGTATCTTATGGAAAAACAACAAGTGATGAGCCAGATAGACGTCAAGTTATGTTTGCTAAAAACCAAAATGGATCACTCTCTCTTTTCAAGCTCAATCAACAAGAGACCATGCGATATTTTGGGGAGCTTACCGAAGATGAATGGAACGGAGAACTTAAATTAAAATACCATTGGAATCAATCTAGACCCACAGATTTTATTCGTATAGGAGGCTCTCTACGTTCTAAATCTAGAAACTTCTCATCTGTAAATTTCTACTACAACCTGAAGGGAATCGATCCAGTAATTACTTCGGTATATAACACTAATGAATATCTAAATTTTGATAATCTTCAAAATGGATCGCTAGAGATTAATAAAAATGCCCAACCTAGAAACACCTATTTTGCAGGATCAGATATTTATGCAAGTTTTCTTGATTTTGAATATGAACCAGTAGATAATTTTCTCATTGCAGGAGGAGTACGTTTTGAACAAGCTAAACAATGGGTTCGCTATTGGACCGATGCGGCAGCAGCAGCAAAACAGACCTTACGAGCCAGTGATTTATTTCCTGCCTTGAATTTAAAGTATAATATTGCTCCTAATCACTCGTTACGATTTAGTTTTTCTAGAACTATTACACGCCCCGCATTTTTAGAAATGGCTCCATTTGAATACCAAGAGTCATATGGCGGAATTACATCACGTGGTTATGCAGCTATTCAAAACGGATACAATAACAACCTCGATTTGCGTTATGAATTTTACAATAAACAGGCCAATATGTATTCTCTAGGAATCTATTATAAACACATAGAAACACCTATTGAAAAGATACAAGAGTATGCAGGGTCTTTGATTCAAAGTTTTAGAAATGCGAACAAGGGAACAGCTGCTGGCCTAGAATTTGAAATGCGACAGCATTTAACACCCACTTTAAAGTTGGATTTTAATGCTTCTTACATATATACCCATATATCATTACCGAAAGAGAGTACCTATACAGATAAATCAAGGCGACTACAGGG
>JAAYSY010000101.1 GCA_012518235.1 Bacteroidales bacterium | reverse complement strand
TAATAATTTAATTATCTATAATATTTTAGTTTTATTATTATTTGAGTATTATATTATTGCTTGACCAGGTCTAACCCTGACCTTGTAATAATTTAGTCTAAAAATAGAGTCAACCCCAATATATAGTGCTGATAAAACATTTTACCCCAATATATAGACATTTGTGTTGATTTTTCCACTTAGATAGTTTATAATATAATTAGATAATAAATCGGGCAGAAAAAGCCACCAAACTTTAAAACTATTAAAACTCAACAAACTCGAAAAATAGGATTGTTGGGCTTTTTCTATTTCATCAGCCGAAAGGCTCATTAAGGAGGTTAGGAAAATGGAAGTTGGCAAGAGAGACTACAATCAATTATGGGAGGCGAATGATAAGACAAAAAAGTTAGATGAGATTAAAGTAGCATATAGCACTTTATATGGAACTACAGAATTTACATTAGCCTTAGCAAAGAATTTCGTAAATATCCTAAATGAGAGTCAACCAGACAATAAGCAAAATGTGACCATAGCTTATAACGCTGCAAGAGTATTTTACGGTCTATGGAATGAGTACAGACTTCAATTAGGACTCAAGAGAAATAATATCAATCAGCAAGGATATTTTGAGGCTTCGATTGATAGGCTCAAAGATAAATACTTGGTGAATCAAAGATTGATAAGCGTAGCAAGTGATTATTTAGTTGGATGGGGTTTATTGGAAGTAGATTATAAGCAACTCATTGATAGACCAGAATTTAAGAAAAGGCTATTCAAACTAAATATCAAGGCATTCAAAAATACAGTAATTAAGGAGTGAGAATAGAATGGAGAAAACTATGAACAGAACGGAAAAAATTATCAATCATATCAACGCAAACATATTGCTATTTAACAGTCAGGCGAAGAAGTGTGAGGTATCAGATTTAGGAGTATCAGCAAATAGGCGGTATCTGGTCAAGGTGTATCTATATTCAAATAGAAATAAAGAATACGTCCTTACTTATACCTTTACTGAAAAGCGGTATTTAGATTGGTTTATCAGAGATTACGAGAAAGAATATCCAAATTCAAAAATTATAACCCACAAGGAGGAAATGAAATGAGAAATCTATCAAGAACCGAAAGAATTATGAATCATATCGAGGCAAATATTGACCTGTATTACAGTAGCTTGATTGAAATAATCAAGTTTGAGGAAAAGGGAAGTTATTGGGTCAATGTAGTTCTAGGCTCAAGGAGAGGAAAAAGATATCCATTGAGATATACATTTAGGGCAGATGAAGAAAGACAAATGTTTATAGATGAATTTAATAATCTATATCCAGATGTACCTATATTAGAAAAAGAAATGTAAACAATATAGAAAATTAACATTGAGGAGGATAAAAAATGGCAGGTAAAAAAGGCAAATCTGGAAGACCAAGAAAGTATGTAAATGAAACACCAGAGGAAAAAGAATTAAGATTAAAAAGGCAAAACAGGATTTATCAAAAGAGGTTTCAAGACAAGAAAAGAGCAGAACGAAAAGAACTAGCATTACAAATTGCTAAACAAAAATTTAAAACAGAAATTGAAGGAGGAAAATAACAATGGCAAGATTACCAGAATTTATGAAGAACATGGGAAGTACTAAAAACAACAAATTACTTATTAATCAGATTACAGAGGTTATCAACCAAGCAAGAGCAGAGATTGAGGAACAGGCTAAATATTACAATCTTCAATGGAAAATTGATATGTTAACAGCATTAAAGAAAGAAGCTATTGACTTGTACAATAAGGCTAT
>JAAYSY010000100.1 GCA_012518235.1 Bacteroidales bacterium | reverse complement strand
TGTGGAAGAACGCATTTATTAATCGATCGCATAACAGGTCGAAGTGATGATATGATCATTATAAAAGGTGTCAATATCTTCCCAATGCAAATAGAGAAAATCTTAATGGGATATTCAGAACTCTCTAGCAACTATCTTATTACATTAGATAGAATAGATAATCAAGAAACATTAACAGTTGAAGTAGAACTTAAAGAGCTGCCTACTGATAACTACGTAGTACTAGAGGGATTATACAAAAAAATAAGACAAGACTTACGTGATGAGATATTAGTTACACCTTACCTTAAATTCGTAAAGAAAGGATCACTTCCGCAACAAGAAGGAAAAGCTATACGCGTGAAAGATTTAAGAAGATAGATAAATAATAAACCATGCAATTACTAAAAAACAGAATATTAAAAGATGGAGAATGTTTAGAAGGAGGCATTCTAAAAGTAGATCATTTTATTAATCATCAACTCGACCCATCCTTAATGAAAGCTATGTGTGTTGAGTTTGTTCGATTGTTTTCTTCATCAAACATAAATAAAATAGTAACTATTGAAGCCAGTGGCATTGCACCTGCTATAATCTTAGGATACCTACTTGACCTTCCAGTAGTGTTTGCTAAAAAAAATGCCCCCAACACTATAAAAAATGCTTATTCAACGAGGGTACATTCTTTTACTAAAAACAAAGACTATGAAGTTGTTATTAGCAAAGAGTTATTAAATGAAGAAGACCGAATTTTATTTATTGATGATTTCTTAGCTTATGGAAATTCAGCAATGGGAATAATCAATTTAATTGAACAAGCTAATGCCACTTTAGTTGGCATGGGATTCCTTATTGAAAAAGGGTTCCAAAAAGGAAGAGAGCGATTAGAGAAAGCTGGTGTTCGTGTGGAATCTTTAGCTATTATTGAAGATTTATCAAATCAACAAATTGTATTGAAAGATTAAATCAACCCCTCTATTCGTTATTAAATAGAAGTATATACTATCTAGAAGAAAATAAACAACTCTTTTTTTTTGTTTTTTGAAACGATTAGACTATTTTTGCTTTTAGACAATAAGATTAAGAAGAACTTATAATATGACTAAAATTAATACAAACCATCATCATCACTTACCTAACGATAGTTTTCGGTAGGCGATTGTGGTATTGTATAAATTTTAAAAGTACATAGAAACAATAGAAAGGCTTGCCGATAACGGTAAGCCTTTTTTATTTATAAGTTGTTTATTCATTTAATTATTCTACAATAATACATAGACAAAACAAACACAACATGATGTTAAGAATTGCAGTACAAGCTAAAGGAAGACTCCATGATGATACAATGGAATTGTTAGAAGAAGCAGGAATCAAACTTCGCTCACTTAAAAGAACTCTATTAGTTCAATCCACCAACTTTCCTGTTGAGGTTTTATTTCTTAGAGATGACGATATACCCCAATCGGTAGCAAATGGAGTAGCTGATATAGGTATTGTTGGTGAAAATGAATACGCCGAAAAAGACCAGAAAACTCAAATTATAAAACGCCTAGATTTCAGTAAATGTCGCCTATCTTTAGCTATACCTAGAGATATTGAGTATAATGATCTTACTTGGTTTAATGGAAAAACGATTGCTACCTCTTATCCTGTTA
>JAAYSY010000099.1 GCA_012518235.1 Bacteroidales bacterium | reverse complement strand
CGACTGCAAGCAGCTTATAAAGGAAACTATGTTTTACCTGCTGTTCAATGTGAAGCAATGTACGATTTAGATACTTATGCACGTACCATTACTAAGCGCGTAGAAGTGAAATAACAGAGGTGGTTAAATAGATGAATAAAACAAGAAAAAAGGTTTTAATTATTCTATTGTTGATAGGTCTTTTGGGATACATGTTTTGTCTTCCTAAAGACCTATTTACAACCCCATATTCTACAGTTGTGTTAGATAGGGAAGGAGAACTCTTGGGGGCTAGAACAGCAACCGATGGACAATGGAGGTTTCCCACACAAAAGGTTGTTCCAGAAAAATTCAAAGAGGCTATTATAACTTTTGAGGACCAATATTTCTTTTATCATATTGGAGTAAATCCCATCTCAATTAGTAGGGCTTTGTGGCAAAATATAAAGCAAAAAAGAATAGTTAGTGGAGGTAGTACAATAACTATGCAGGTTATTCGACTTTCTCGAAATAAACCCCGAACCCTTAAAGAAAAAATTATTGAAGCCTTATTAGCAACACGTTTAGAGCTGAGGTATTCCAAAAAGGAAATTCTTGCATTCTATTCTTCGCATGCACCCTTTGGTGGGAATGTGGTTGGTGTTTCAGCGGCTTCATGGCGTTATTTTGGACATTCCTCTCATGATTTATCTTGGGCTGAAGCTGCTACATTGGCTGTTCTTCCAAATTCACCAGCACTAATTCACCTTTCTAGAAGCAGAGATCAGTTATTAATAAAAAGGAATAGGCTACTAAAGAAATTAATGGATAAAGGAAAAATAGATAAGGAGACTTATGAATTAGCCCTTACAGAACCTTTACCCCATAAGCCACTCGCTTTACCACAAATAGCTCCTTATTTTGTTGATAAATGCTACAAAAATAAGAAAGGAACTTTAGTTAGATCAACTTTAGATAAGAGTGTACAAGAACAAGTAGAGGAGATATTGCAACGATGGAATAATCAGTTTCGTCGTAGTGAAATAAGACATCTCTCAGCACTAATTATTGATGTTGAAACGAATGAAATTATTAGTTATTGTGGAAATGTAGGATACGAAGAACAAGGACGAGGAAACCAAGTTGATATTTTACAGGCACCTCGAAGTACAGGAAGTATTCTAAAGCCTTTTTTATATGCAGCGGCATTAGATGAAGGATTAATTTTACCTCACACTTTGTTACCTGATGTGCCTATAAATTTTAGTGGTTTTTCTCCTCAAAACTTTAATTTACAATTCGAAGGAGCAGCACCTGCATCAGAAGTTATCATTCGCTCATTAAATGTTCCATCAGTAGATCTTTTGCGAAAATATAGTGTACCTAAGTTTTACAATTTATTGAAGAATATGGGCTTTAGCACATTAAATAAGCCCTCTTCGTACTATGGTCTATCCCTTATACTAGGAGGATCAGAAGCCAGTTTATATGAGGTGACTAGAGCTTATGCAAATATGGCACGTATTTTATTAGATTATCCTATATATCAAGAGCTAAAAGAGTCGGTTGATGAGAATAAAACGACTGTGGAAAAAGGAGTTAGTAATTATAGTCAGGGTGCAGTGTGGCAATTATTTGAAGCAATAAAAAATGTCTATCGTCCTGAAGAAGTAGATTGGCAAAGTCTGGTATCGATGCAAAATATTGCTTGGAAGACCGGTACAAGTTATGGATTTAGAGATGCTTGGGCAGTAGGAGTTACTCCCAAGTACGCTATTGGAGTCTGGGCAGGTAATGCAACAGGAGAAGGAAAACCCGAATTAGTAGGTACTCGAACGGCTGCTCCTGTTTTATTCGATCTGTTCAATGCTTTACCCTCATCTGATTGGTTTGATGTTCCTAGTGGTGAATTTGTGGATGCTGAAGTCTGTTCACTGTCAGGGCATCTTAAAGGACGTTATTGTACAGAAGTAGTATCTCAATTAGTCTTGCCACAAGCAATGAGAACAGCACCTTGTCCTTACCATCAACAAATTACAGTAACGCTAGATCATCAATTTAGAGTTAAAAAAGAGTGTATGGAAAATGAGCCTACAACACAAATTAGCTGGTTTATTTTACCACCATCTTGGGCTTGGTTTTATAAACAGCACCATCCAGAATATCAATTACTCCCTCCTTTAATGGAAGGGTGTAGTGAAACTTTTATAAACTCAATGGAATTTATTTATCCTCAGCCTTTTACAAGGATTTCATTACCTAAACAAATGGATGGAAGCAAGGGGAGAGTTACTTTTGAATTAGCCCATTCAGAACAAAACTCCACAGTCTATTGGCATTTAGATGATACCTATATTACTCAAACTAAAAACTTTCATACCATAACATTAAGCCCTGATAAAGGAAAACACGCTTTAACAGTGGTTGATGATTCAGGGCAAACCGTATCTATTGTGTTTTTTGTTGAATAAAGAGATTCACTTTAAACTCAATTGATATTTCAAAGAAAAAAGAAGTAAAGATTCCCTTTAAAAGGTCTAGAAATGCTTAACTGATTAAATTTGAGTAATTAAAGAGGTATTTCTTCTTTTTATTATTATCTTTGCAACACAATTTTGGGAAAAACAAAATGAAAATAAAGGAAGTTTTGAACGCCCTTGAGAAGTTCGCACCTCTGCCTTTGCAAGACGGATTTGATAATGCCGGTTTGCAAATAGGATTAACAGATGTGGAAGTTACAGGGGCTTTGTTATCTCTAGACGTTACTGAAGCTGTTATTGATGAAGCTATTGAATTAGGTTATAATTTAATTATAGCCCACCATCCTTTACTCTTTAAAGGATATAAATCGATTACTGGTAAAGATTATGTTGAGCGTTGTATATTAAAAGCAATTAAAAATGATATTGTAGTTTATGCTGCTCATACAAATCTAGATAATGCTCCACAGGGAGTAAATTATAAAATAGCATCTATTCTTGGATTAGAGAATGTACGTGTTTTATCTGCTAAAGATAATCAGCTTTCAAAACTAGTAACATTTGTTCCTAGCAAATATGCAGGAGAGGTGAGAAAAGCACTTTTTGAAGCGGGTTGTGGTTCCATAGGTAACTATGATTTTTGTAGCTATAATGTAGAGGGAGAGGGAACTTTTAGAGCAAATAATGATGCAAATCCTTTTGCTGGACAAAAAGGAGAGTTGCATTACGAAAAAGAGACTCGGATAGAAACTATCTTTCCTAATTATAAAGCGTCTTCCATTATTAGTGCTTTATTAAAAGCTCATCCTTACGAAGAAGTAGCTTACGATATTTATCCTTTAAGTAATACTTGGCAACAAGTAGGTGCAGGTGTTATAGGAACTCTACCAAAACCTGTGTCTTCATTTGAGTTCTTGAAAGAAATTAAACAAAAATTCAAGGTGGGGTGTGTATTGCACAATTGCAGTGTAGATAGAGACATACAACGCATTGCATTATGTGGAGGAGCAGGTTCATTTTTAATACCTACCGCACTAGGACAAGGTGCCGACTTATTTTTAACAGGTGAGATTAAATATCACGATTTCTTTGGGTACGATAACAAGATTATATTAGCTGCTATTGGACATTATGAAAGTGAACAATACACTAATAACTTATTGTTTGATTACTTAAAAGAGTGTTTCCCTAAATTAAAGACAATAATTAGTACAGTAAATACAAATCCTATAAAATATTTATAAGTAATATGGCTAAAAAGAAGGAGTTAACAGTAGAAGAAAGATTAGATGCTCTGTATCAATTACAAACCACTTTATCTAAAATTGACGAGATAAAAATATTGCGTGGTGAGCTTCCTTTAGAAGTGCAAGATCTTGAAGATGAAATTGAAGGATTAAACACTCGTATCAGCAATAATAAGGAAGAAATTGAAGAAATCAAGAAGACCATAGCTGGTAAAAAAATAAAGATCGAGGAAGCTGAATCTTCTATTGAAAAATATAAGAGTCAATTAGAAAATGTTCGTAATAATAAAGAATATGATATTTTATCTAAAGATATAGAGTATCAAAACTTGAATATTGAGCTTTATAAAAAGAACATAAAAGATTTAACTGAAGAATCTAAAGTAAAGAAAGCTGAGCTAGATGATAGCAAAGTGGATTTGGAAGATAAAAAGAAAGAGTTCGAAATTAAGCAAAATGAACTTGGCGAAATTATTACTGAGACAAAACAAGATGAGGAAAAATTGAGAGAACAAGCTAAAAAGCTTGAAGAAAAAATTGAGGAGCGTTTATTACAATCGTATAAACGTATTCGTAAAAACTCTCGTAATGGTTTAGGTATTGTTTATGTTCAACGTGATGCTTGTGGTGGTTGTTTTAACAAAATACCTCCTCAAAGACAGTTGGATATTCGTTCTCGTAAGAAAATTATTGTTTGTGAATATTGCGGTCGTGTTTTAATTGACCCTGAATTAGCAGGTGTGAATTTAGAGGAGATGCAAGAGGAGACTAAAGGAAAGAAAAAAAGAACAACACGCAAGAAAAAATAATCTATAATATCGCTTTTATAGAAAACATTAAAAGGTATTGGTTATAACAACTAATGCCTTTTTTTATGTTACTTCATTAATTGTAAATATGAATATTTTTCTATCCCAGTCTATTTTAGCGCTTATATCTAAAATTGATATGACTAGGTCATATGATGAGTTTGCCCTAGACATCCATTAGATATGACTAGGGCAAGTTGGTTAGTCTATTATAATGTTTTATAGGAAGAGTGGAAGTTGTGTATTTAAATACATTTAAAAATACGATGCTTATTCTAAGTAGTATTACTCAATCTCTCTATTATTTTCAAAGTCATAGAACGTTTTACGCATTAAATCTGCAATAGAAAGCTGATAGTTGATGTAAGCACTTAATCGAGAAGTATATGCTGTATTTAATCGGTTACGCTCTAGAGCTAGTGATTCACTATTAATATCACCATCGGAATAGCGTTGACGAGTTATCTCAAAACTTTTTTCAGCAACATTCACGTTTTTTTCTAGTAATTGAAGTCTTTTTAAGTTACTATTAAGGTTTGCCACTAGGTTCATTACTTCGGTCTCAATACTTCTTTCAGTTTCTATTTTACTATATTCTAACTCTTTTAATTGAGATTCTGCAGCTCTAACGCGAGATCGATTCTCTCCCCAATCCAATATAGGAATAGATATGGTAAATCCAACGCCGTAGTTAGCAGGTCTATCTTTATAATTTCTATATGATTTTCCTGTGGAGGAGAAGAAGTTTCTCTTGAATCCTTGATCATAACCAATTTGTTCAAAGTGAGCATTAATACTCGCTTTAATAATCCTTTGTGATTTTTGTTGCTTAATCGATAATTTTTGAAGTTCTAGCTGAATGTCTTGTTCTCTAATTTCTAGTCTATTTTTTAAAGCATAGTTTACAGCTATTTCAGGATCAACAATAACCACATTGTAATCGAGCTTATTCTCTAGCGTAATGCTGTCGTTAAGGTTAATACCTAATAGTTCCTTAAAGCGATTAACAGATGCTTCTTGGTTTAGTAAAGACATGTCATAGTTACTTTGAGCTTCAGCTAAATCTACCTCCATCTGTAATGCATCTACCTCTCTAATTAGTCCCGCAGCATATTTGTTTTTAGACATTTCATAGGCTTCAGTCTGTCTTTCAAGATTTAAAAGAGCAATGTTTGAACTTTCTTGTAATTGTAATAGGTTGTAATAAGCACTACTAACATTATATACAAGATTTAATTCTTCGCGTTTAAGCGATTTTTGAGAACGTTCGTGTGCTAATTTTGCTCTTTTTAAAGTTGATCGTATGCGATTATAGCCATAAAAAGCATCGAGAGGTTGTTCTAAACCGATTCGCGTTCTAGCATAAGTTGATCTTACATCACGACGCATATCGTCAATGCTAGATAAAGTGTTTGTGATATACAAACTACCATCTGTAGGTAAGGGTTGTCGCACAGTTAAATCACCACTGATTTCAAGTTGTTTTTCTGAATAATAAGAAACACCTAAACTATCCCTCCATTCACTAACTCTATCACTATAAGTAGGTAATCCTAGAGTTAAATCAATGTTGGTTTTTAAACTCCTAGTAGCTGACTGCAAATCGTATTCTGCTTGTTTAGCACTTTGTTTTAATTTAAGCATTGTATAACTTTTTTCCTTAGCTATATCAATACTTTCGTCTAACGATAAATGCCTATGTTGTCCCTCTTGTGCTTGTGTTGTTGTAAAACAGAGAATGAGTAGGAGAGGTATAATTATCTTTTTCATTTTGTTCAAGTTTGTAATATCCATGATAGTATTAAACAGTAGTCCGATTTGTATTTATTTTATCTGAAAAGATTAATCCATCCCTTAAATGAATTATTCTTTGTGCATAATCTGCTATTTCTTGTTCGTGAGTAATTACAATGATTGTATTACCTTCTTTATGTAAATCATCAAATAACTTCATAATGTCTTGTCCGGTTTTAGTGTCTAAAGCCCCAGTGGGTTCATCGGCAAGTAAAATACCTGGCTTAGTAACTAAAGCGCGTGCAATGGCTACACGTTGACGTTGCCCTCCACTAAGCTCTGTGGGCTTATGATCAACTCTATCGGTTAATCCAACTCTTCCTAGGGCTTCGAGAGCACGTTCATTTCTCTCCTCGCGGGTTTTTCCTGCATAAATAAGAGGGAGCTCTACGTTTTGTACTGCATTTATTCTAGGAAGCAGATTGAAACTTTGAAACACAAATCCAATTTCTCTATTACGCATTCCCGATAGTGCGTCATCATCAAGTGTACTTACATCAATATCCCTAAAAAAATAATTTCCAGTAGTGGGTTTGTCTAAACAACCTAAAATATTCATCAAGGTGGATTTACCAGACCCTGATGGTCCCATAATTGCAACGTACTCATTTTCTTCTATTTGTAGATTAATATCAAATAGAACAGGAACTTCAGTGTCACCTAAAAAGTAACTTTTATTTAAATTTCGTATATCAATTAGCATAATAAGATGTTTTATTCGTAACGAAGTGAGTCAACAGGTTCTAAGTTAGCTGCATTTTTTGCAGGAAGATATCCAAAGCCTATTCCAACGACTACAGAAAAGGCAAACGCAATGAAGATTGAATAGGCTTTAATGTATGTACTAACGTCAGTGAAAATATTGACGAACAACGAAAGTGTAACTCCCAAAATAACACCTATTATCCCTCCTGTAATACTTATAACTACAGCTTCGGTTACAAATTGACTCATAATGTCTGATTTTCGAGCTCCTATAGATCGTCTTATTCCAATTTCTCTAGTTCGCTCTGTAACATTGGCTAACATAATATTCATAATTCCTATCCCCCCAACAATTAAAGATATGGCTGCAATAGCCCCTAATAAGAAGTTGTAAATTTGTCTCTCTTTTTCTTCTTGCTTTAACAGTTCATAAGGAATAACGATTCCATAATCTTCGTTTTTGAAATGATGTCTTTGTAGAATTTCATTTATAAGCTTTGAAGACTCTACCAAGCGTCCCGAGTTATCTATTTGAACAGTGATTTGTTGAATTTCGTTTTCTAATACTTTGCGAGGAAAGCGGTTAAGAAAGGTAGTCAAAGGGATAAACACATCAGTATTTAAATCTCTAGCAGCAAGTTCTCCTACTGTCTCGGTAAATAAAGTTTTAGATTCTAATACACCGATAATTTCTAGCCATTGATCTTCTATCTTTATCATTTGGCCAATGGGATTCTCTTTTTGAAATAAAGACTGAGCCACACCTTTACCAATTACACATACTTTAAGACGGTTGTCGTATTGTAAAGGACTAATATAATCTCCTTTTTCAATTACATAATTCATCATGTTTAAGTAGGTAGGAGTTACCCCAATCACTGTGGATTTTACAGTTTTATCATGAAACTTCACATCAGTGTTCAGTTCAGCTTGAGCCGCTATATAAGAAACACCAGGAACAATTTCTTCTATTACTTCAGCATCTTGTAATGTTAATCCAGGAGAAAACTTAGCTCTGACTTCTTCTTGTTCTGAATCAGATAACTTTTTTTCACGAATAATAATGTTGTTTACCCCTAAATCTTGATATTTAGCGATTGCTTCTCTTTTAGCACCCTCACCAATAGAAAGCATAGCAATAACAGAGGCCACTCCAAAAATAATTCCTAGCATAGTTAGGAAAGAGCGAAACTTATGGTCAGCTAAACCACTAATGGCTAATTGAATATTTTCTCTAAAATGCATAATCTACTTAGTTTATAAGGTATTCACAACTTACAGTCATTCCTGGTTTGAGCTTTTCGTCTGATTGAAGCATTTTAACTTCTACATCGAAAACTTTTTGACGCGATTGTCCTTCTTTAAGGTGACATAATTTACCGATATAAGCAATCTCACCATCAAAAACGAGTTCGGGCATGGCATCTAATCTAACCGCTACTTTCTGTCCGACTTTTAATTTTAGGAAATCTGTTTCATCAACTTGCGTATTCACTTTCATCCAGGTTAGTTGAGGAACACTACCCATATTATTTCCTGGATAAACTTCATCCCCTACATTAAGAAGCGTATTAGTTCTTCGGTTATGTCCAATTTGAAAAACTCCAGATATAGGAGTACGTATGGTCAATTGAGGTAGTATACTATAGGCGTTCTCAATTTGATTTTTTATTTGATTCACTCTAATGTTTTGAATCCTTAAATCATTATCAGCTATAATTTGTCTTAGTGCTAACTTCTTTTTTTCCTTAGCAAGTCTTAATTCTGCTTGTTTAAATTCTAATTCTTTTATTCTTCGAATTCTATCCGCTTCAAATCGAGTAGCTTCTAATTCAATTTTTTTAAGATTAAACGAAGCTATCTCATTTTTCATAGCAGCTTCAATTTCACTTTTTTGGTTTTCTTGATTTACCAATAAAGTTTGAAGGCTTGCTAATTCAGAATCCAAATTAGTTTCCCAGTCCACAATCATTTTTCTAACATCAGAAGGATCTAACTGTATTATAGAATCACCTTCTTCAACTAATGTACCATGTTCTATTAGTCCTGTTATTTTCATTGACCAAAAGTGTCGACTGTAACGGGGGAGCGGAAACGACCTAAAGTTTACAGCTGCTAATTCTCCAGTTTCTATAATTGTAGTACCTCTTAAACGCTTATTTTGCTCATCATCGGATATTTTACTGCAAGAGTAACAGACAGAAAAAATGATTGTAACGATGAGAACAACTACATATGATTTATTCATTTTCATAGCACCTCCTCTGTTTCACTATTCTTTTTTTCTTTCTTTTCCTCTTCAGGGTAAGGATTAATTAAGGCTATTTCATCTCCTTCTTTTAATCCTTTAGTTATTATTGTATAATCCGAGTTACTAGCACCTAGTTCCACTTTTACGGCAGTAAAGTTTTTACCCGATTTTTTATAAATAATATGCTCTCCATTCTGTGAAAAGATAGCATCTATGGGAACATATAGTGTGTTTTCTATTTGGTCGACAAGAATTCTGCAACTAACCGTTAAACCAGGTAGTAGATTTTTATTAGTTTCATTAATCAATACTTCAATAGGGAAAACTTT
>JAAYSY010000318.1 GCA_012518235.1 Bacteroidales bacterium | reverse complement strand
AATCTTAGCACCGGAACATAGGTCTGGTAAGTATTTTTTCTTTTGCTCTTCAGTACCATGATCAAGTATTGGTGCCATTCCTAGGTGATGAGTCATTACTGCTATACCCAAGCCTGCAGAATGTCGAGAAATTTCCTCTAGACATATCGCCCTTTCTACATGACCTAAGCCTGTCCCGCCATACTCCTCGGGTATAAAAATTCCTAATATCCCTAGCTCACCCATTACAGGCCAAAGTTCCACAGGACAATAATCTTTTTCATCCCACTCTGCAGCCTTTGGTGCTATTTCACTTTCCACAAACTCCCTTACAGCCTTTCGTAACATTTCTTGTTCTTCTGTAAATTTAAACAACTCCATATTAATCTTCCTCCTTTAAAATACTTTAAAAATGTTAATTGGTACATTCCGTTTATTTAATACCTTCATCTTTAACTATAAGAAATGATAATGGATAAGATTTCTTAGCAACTCCTAAAATTTGGTTTCCTTTTTTCAACAAATGCCGCCATTCCTTCTTTTTTATCCTCTGTAGCAAAACATAGTCCAAAGAGATTGGCTTCATAATTACAACCAGATTGTATGTCCATGTTCAATCCATCATTAATTGCGGTTTTTGCTAAACTTACTGAAACAAATCCTCTACTAGAGATTTTTTCTGCTAGTTCAGTAGCCTTCTCCATTAGTTCATTTTGTTCATATACATTGTTAACAAGTCCTATTCGATAAGCTTCCTGCGCATCTACCATATCTCCTGTAAATATCATTTCTTTTGCTTTTGCACTGCCTACTATCCTTGGTAATCGTTGGGTTCCACCGAATCCAGGGATAACTCCTAAAGTTACTTCAGGTTGACCAAATTTGGCATTAGCAGAAGCTAAACGAATATCGCATGCTAAGGCTAGTTCACATCCTCCTCCTAAAGCATATCCATTCACGGCTGCAATAACGACTTGATTCATATTTTCAATGGATGCAAATACACTTTGTGCTAATCTAGCTAGTTCCCTTCCCTCTACGGCATTTAGTTTTTGCATTTCTTTTATATCTGCACCAGCTACAAATGCTTTTTCGCCGGCACCTGTTATAATAACGATCTTTACATCCTTCCTCATATTTAAATCTTCTATAGCAGACTTTAATTCCTCTAATGTTTGCCTATTTAATGCATTTAAAGATTTTGATCTGTTAATGGTGATCTTCGCTAAATAATCATTAACTTCTAAGATTAAATTTTCCATATAAATACCTCCAAAGTTTTAAGCTGTTAAATAAAGTACCAGTAGTATGATGGCTAAACATTTTCAATGTTTGATCTTTGAATTATTCTAAATATACTCCATGATTTTAAAGAAGGGGATCTTGATAGAATCAGCCCTTCTTTAAAATCTACTTTTGCCAGTTATGGGATAAGAACTGCTTTTATAACCTCTTTCTTTTCCATCATTTGTAACGCTTTACTCGCTTCTTTTAATGGAATTCTATGGGTTACCATTTTTGCAAGTAATTCTTTGTGCTTTTCATACATTTTGATTGCCTGGTAAGTATTTTTAATATCCCCAACCCATACACCTTGTACGGTGGCATTTTTACGAACGATGTCTCTAAACCAATTTATACCGATCTCTCCCACATCCACTGCAATACCAGCAGATGCATATGTTCCATTCGTCGCAACATATTGGAGGCCTTCTTTAACAGCTTCTTTCGTCCCCGCTAATTCGAGTACGATGTCACCGCCTCTTCCCTCTGTGTATTCCATCACTTTTTCCATGCGTTCCTCTGGTTGAATCAAATTCCTATTAATGATATGGGTTGCACCTGCTTCCAGGCACAGGTCGAGCCGTTCCTGCGTTCCTCCGATAACGATGATATTCTCTGCACCTGCTTCTTTGGCAAATAGCACTGCATATATGCCAAGGGGCCCAGGACCTTGTATGATCACATTATCAGAATGTTCTACTCTTATTTGCTCGAATACACATGAGGTAGTTGTGCCTGCACAACATGCAGAGGCATATGGAATATAATCTTCGTTCTCGTTTATTTCTTCCGCCCTCACAATTTGTAATATTCCTGTGTCAGGAGTAAGGAGGATATGTGAAGAGTAGCTTCCATTCAAATAGGGGTAGTCATTAATTGACTTTGAGAAACCATAGGACCAACGATTCGAACAGGTGTATGGTTTTCTTTTAACTATACAATTATAGCAACTCTT
>JAAYSY010000098.1 GCA_012518235.1 Bacteroidales bacterium | reverse complement strand
TAATTGTTAAATCCCCAACTTTACGGACTGACCCCATAAAAATGGATGAAATAAAAAAGAGATACATTTTATGTATCTCTTTTTTATTGGTTGTCCTACCAGGATTCGAACCTAGACTAACAGAACCAAAACCTGTTGTGCTGCCATTACACCATAGGACAATCGCTATATGCTTTCTATTCAAAAGCGTTGCAAAGATAAGGAGTTGTTTTTAATGGTCCAAATAAAAACAACATTTATTTTACTAAAACTATAAAATAGTTCTTTCTACCTCTTTGAACCAATAAATATTTATTGTTTAATAGGTCATTCTCAGTAACTTCATAATCAAAAGATTCCAATCTTTCTTGATTCAAAGAAACTCCTCCTCCTTGAACTAATTTTCGCATTTCACCTTTAGATGGGAAAATCTCAGCTTTCTCAACAAATAAATCTAAAGCTTTTTCTCCTAAGTCAGAACGATTAATTTCAAACTGAGGTACACCTTCAAATACAGCTAAGAAAGTATCTTCATCTAATGACTTTAAATCATCTGATGTAGATTTACCAAATAATATATTAGAAGCTTTAACAGCTGCGTTATAATCATCTTCTGAGTGAACCATTATGGTAACCTCTTTAGCTAATCTTTTTTGCAACTCACGCATATGAGGTGCTTTAGTGTGCTCTTCTATTAATTGATCTATTTCATCTTTCTCTATCGAAGTGAAAATTTTAATATAACGAGCAGCATCTTCATCACTAACATTCAACCAAAACTGGTAGAATTTATAGGGAGAAGTATATCGAGCATCTAGCCAAACATTACCCGACTCTGTTTTACCAAATTTCCCACCATCAGCTTTAGTAATTAAGGGACAAGTTAAACCAAAAACTTCAGAACCATTTGCACGACGAATTAACTCTGCACCAGTTGTTATATTACCCCACTGATCGGAACCTCCCATTTGAAGTTTACAACCCATTTTTTCATTTAAATAAAGATAGTCGTAAGCTTGAAGTAATTGATAAGTAAACTCAGTAAAAGATAATCCATCACGAGCTTCGCCCGTCAATCTTTTCTTAACTGAATCTTTAGCCATCATATAGTTAACAGTAATATGTTTACCTACATCGCGAGCAAAATCTAAAAAAGAAACCTCTTTTAACCAATCGTAGTTATTAACTAACTCTGCACGATTTGGAGCATCCGATTCAAAATCTAAAAATTTAGCTAATTGTTTTTTAATACAAGCTTGATTATGTTTTAAGGTTTCATCATCTAATAAATTTCTTTCTAATGATTTTCCAGATGGGTCTCCTATCATACCTGTAGCCCCACCAATTAATGCCAATGGTTTATGACCACTTTGTTGAAGATGTCTTAACATCATTACTCCACAAAGATGTCCAATATGTAATGAATCGGCAGTAGGATCGATCCCTAAATAGGCTGTAACATGTTCTTTTTCTAATAATTCTTCCGTTCCAGGCATGATATCATGTACCATTCCTCGCCAGCTTAATTCATCTACAAAATTCATCTATCTATTTTTTATATTTTTATAATTTTAATATTCAAGAAAAACAAAAATACGACTCTTTATCGTAACTCACAACTCTTTAACCAAAAACCAAAGCGATGTTTTCTTTAATCTTCAATGTGAAATTTGTGACTGATATAGAATATAAAAAAGCTAATTCTCTATACAATTCATTAATATCTATTTTTTCTTCGTCTGTTTCTAAAAATAAAGAATCTAAAGGTATAGCTGTTAAACACTCTTTATTAAAATGAACTCCAAGAGATAAATAAAAACCATGTTGTATATAACGAGCAGCTTGTTCTTTACCCCCTCTATACCCATGTAAAATCCAAGGCTGTTTTGGTTTTATATCTCTCTTTAATCTAAACAGCTCTTGTTCTACTCTTACTCCATGAATAATTAAAGGTTTATTAAGCTCTTCACTGAGTTTTATTTGATTTACAAACACATTCTCTTGTTTTTTCATAGAAGTCTTTGAAAACTTATCTAAACCTGCCTCTCCAATAGCTAATACTTGTGAGTGATTAGCTATGTTATATAAGTCATCTATATGGAAAGGATAATCCTCTATCAACCAGGGATGAATTCCTACTGAATAATAGTGTTGTTTAACAGGATTAAAAAGATGAGGATAACAATTTTCTATTACTCCATACTTGTTATCTATAGGTGGTTGTGAATGAGTATGTATATCTAAAATAGTCATATGCTATAGTTAATCTACAGGATCATAACCTGAACCTCCCCATGGATGACACCTTAATATTCTGCGTATAGTTAAATATAAACCTTTTATAGGTCCTTTTTTTTTAATAGCATCAATAGCATATTGTGAACATGTAGGAGTAAATCGACAAGAAGGGGGAAATAACGGGGATATAACTAGACGATAAAAATAAATTGGAAGTAATAATATAGAAGATATAATTTTTTTCATTCCTGATATTTTTCAATCAAATAACACAATAAAGAGTCAATACATTTAGAAACACGTTCTGATGAATAGAGTTTATCACCAACATAAATGAATCCAACAATTATATTGTTTTCTTTTTTTTCTATAACTTCAATTAAATCTTTTTTCTTTTGTCTATAGGCTTCCCTTACTTGTCTTTTTATTCTATTCCTGTCTACCGCATTTTTCATTTTTCTTTTAGGAACGGTAATCAATATTGAAACGGGGCTATCCGAATTATCAATTAAAGTATAAACCATACGAATAGGGTAGATGCAAAACGATTTTGAACCTCCTTCAAAGAGAGTATTAATCATTTTCTTTTTTGAAATTCTTTCATGTTTTCTTAATCTATACTTTCCCATATTTTTTATAAAATAAAAATTGGTGCTTAGATAAATATAACCATTATAGTTATTACTAAGCACCAATTTATTAAATATCTTCTATTTTAGCTTATAGCAATTATTTTTTCTTCTTTTGCTCTTTTAAAAAATTCTCTAAGGCTCCAGTAATTGAAGGAGCTTCAGGAGTTGGAGCTCTAAAATCTAAGCGTAAACCAGCATCTTCAACAGCTTTAGCTGTACTATTACCCAGTGTACCTATCTTTATTTTATCTTGTTTAAAATCAGGATAATTTTTCTTTAAAGAATCTACCCCAGATGGACTAAAGAAAATAATCATATCATAATCGAAGTTTTCTTTATCACTAAACTTATTGCTCACTGTACGATACATTACTGCCTCTGTCAGTTCAATATTCTGTTCAGCAAGCATATTCTTCAAATCATGATTATGAACATCAGACAAAGGAGCTATAAACTTCTCTTTTTTATACTTTAATAGTTGTGGAAGTAATCCATCTATTTTTCCAGTATTACCAAAAAACACTTTTCTTTTTCTATACTGTACATATTTCTGAATATACAAGGCTACAATTTCTGAAACACAAAAGTATTTCATTGAATCTGGAACTTCTATACGTAACTCATTACAGAGATTAAAAAAATGATCTATTGAGTGTCTAGAGGTAAAAATAACAGCTGTATGATCTAGTATACATATCTTCTGCTGTCTAAATTCTTTAGCTGGTAAACTTTCAACTTTAATTAAAGGTTTAAAGTCTAGTTCTACACCATACTTTTCAGCAATCGTATAGTACGGCGACTTCGTAGAAGAAGGTTTAGGCTGCGATACTAATACTTTTTTAATATTCAAGGTTTTATAATTTTATGATTATCTGATTGTTAACTTGAACTAATCCTTGATACACAATTAAACAAGGCAATATTTCAAGTGCACAAAAATACAAAAATAAACGCAGTAACCCATATATATCATTCAAAAAAAGATAAATCCACTTATAAAACATAACTAATTTCATTATAAAAAACAGACTTAATCCTAATAAAATTACGTAATTAAATTCCAAGTCGAAATAAATAATAAATAAAAGTGATGGATAAAGTATAAAACTAAAAAAAGCAACCAGTGTATTATATGATATAAGCCATAACTCATGCTGTTTGGAATCAAAAAACATCCAAGCTATAAATCGATAAATTACTTGTTTAAATAAAAGGTAAATTCCTATTATTGAAGTATATATACCTAAAATAATAAGTGAGTTATTATCGTCTATAAAATTAATGTGCAGATCGTAGAAAAAATTAAGAAAAAACACACCCAATAAAAGTGCTGTTTGTATAGAGAAATAGACTATTAGTGCTGACTGTGAAGCTAATCCTTGACTAAACAAACTACTTCTTTCTTTATTCAAGAAAAAATCCCTGATACGCTGCACAATACCTTTTTTGTTTTTGCCAATTAATACTGCAGAAATAAAAAAAGATAACAATAAAATAATGGCAATACCATCATCACCTCTTGGATTATATTTTACTTTTTCATCTTTAGTAACTACACTTACAATCGATTCAGAGTATTTAATAGTTTTATCATCTAATTGATTTGCAATATTTTCATATGCAAAAGAATCAGCTATTGTTGTATCTGGTAATTGACTATTTATAGGGTCTATATTACTTCTCATCTTGTTGTTGTAGCAAACTTACCTATTGATGGGTCCCAGGTAGGAGTTGTAAATAATAAATCAAGAACATCATTTACAGAATTAGCTACTGACCACAACATTTTATGATCAGCCCGCATAAATTGTTCATTGATTGCTTTATCCAACATCTCAATAAGCGGATTATAAAATCCATGAGTATTAACAATTATAATAGGATGCGGATATAAACCCAATTGTTTCCAAGTTATTATTTCTAATAATTCTTCTAAAGTTCCACACCCACCAGGTAAAGCTATAACACCATCACTTAAGTCTGCCATTTTCTGCTTCCTAGCATGCATACTATCCACTTCTAATAATTCAGTAAGATGGGGATGATGCCAGTTTTGCTCAACCATAAAAGTAGGAATAACCCCAGTTACACTACCTCCATTTTTTAATACACCATCTGCTACAGCTCCCATTAAACCTCTTTTACCAGCACCATATACTAGGTTTATTTTATGATCAGCTAAACACTTTCCTAAGTTTTCTGCTTCTTTGATATAAAAATCGGCAACTAAAGAACTAGAAGCACTATAAACACATATAGAGTTAATACTATTCATTTTAGACTAAATTAATAGTACAAATTTAATCAAACTTTAAATAGAAGATAAGTTTTTTGATTGCTATCTATAACTAATATTAAATAAAAAGGATAATAAAACTACTGTCTATTATCCTTTAATTAACTGTTCGATTGACTATTTAAAATAGAATATAAATTTATTCTAAACCAAATTCTTTTTTAATTTCACTTACAAAATCTAATTTTTCCCAAGTAAAAAGTTCAACCTCCATCTCTTTATTTCCTTCATATCGAGATGCAAAGTGTTTTTTTACAATTCTTGGAGTTCTTCCCATATGTCCATAAGCTGCTGTTTCACTATAAATAGGATTTTGAAGTTTTAATCTATTTTCTATAG
>JAAYSY010000097.1 GCA_012518235.1 Bacteroidales bacterium | reverse complement strand
CAGAGGAAGATATTAGTAAGATTTCTGAAACCTATCATGAATGGCGAAATATCGATGGGGAGTATGAAGATATCAAGGGTTTCTGCAAGTCAGCTACAATTGAAGACATCAGAGAGCATGAATACGTACTAACTCCAGGAAGATATGTAGGTATAGAAGATGTGGAAGATGATGGCATCCCATTTGATGAGAAGATGGAAGATATGACAGCAGAGCTAGCAGAACTCTTTGCTAAATCCCGAAAGCTAGAAGATGAGATCAGAAAGAATCTTGGGGGTATTGGGTATGAGTTTTAAAGAGTTTCGATTTGGAAAGATGCCCACTCATTGGGAATCGAAAAGAATTATCGATTATACAGAAATTGTAACAGACTATGTAGCCAATGGCAGTTTTGCTTCTTTGAAAGAAAATGTAACGTATTTCGAAGATCCAAATTATGCAGTTTTGATTAGATTGACAGATTACAATCGAGGATTTGATGGTCAATTTGTGTATATTGATGAACATGCATATAATTTTCTTTCAAAGACACAGTTATTTGGTGGCGAAATCATTATTTCTAACGTAGGTGCAAATGTTGGGACAGTCTTTAAAGTACCCTATTTGAGAAAAAAGATGAACTTGGGACCGAATTCAATTATGGTAAAAACTAAAGGAAACGATGATTTTTATTTTTATTGGTTTTCTAGCCCAAATGGTCAAGAAAGTATAAAATCAATACTTTCAGGAAGCGCCCAACCGAAATTTAATAAAACTTCGTTTAGGAATCTTGAATTACCTATACCACCATATAAAGAGCAAAATGCCATCGCCCATATCCTCTCAACTCTGGACGATAAAATCGAAGTCAACAACCAGATTAACAAAACCCTGGAAAATATGGCACAGGCAATTTTTAAACAGTGGTTCGTAGATTTCGAATTTCCCAATGAAGATGGAGAACCATATAAGTCCAGTGGCGGTGAAATGGTTGAAAGCGAGCTTGGGATGATTCCTAAGGGGTGGGAAGTTGGAAATCTAGCTGAGAGCAAATTAACAAAAATAGTAAAATCTGGTATGACTGAGTTTTCAGGTGAAAAGATCTATTTAGCAACGGCGGATGTTGAAAATTCTAATATTTTATCGAAATCTACAAAAGTAACTCACAATGAAAGGCCTTCAAGAGCAAACATGAGACCTAGAGAGAATACTGTTTGGTTTGCAAAAATGAAGGATAGCCGCAAATTAATTAGAGTTTCAAAAAAGTCTAAAGAATTAATTGATAATTATATCTTTTCTACTGGGTTTGCAGGTATTAATGTTAAAGAAGGTTTAAATTATATTTGGTCTTTTATTTGCAGCGAAGATTTTGATACAAGAAAAAATAATTTATGCAATGGAACCACTATGCAAGCAATAAACAATTCTAATATTAGTAATATTCCTTTACTTTTACCAAATGAGGAAATCTTAAAAAAATATGAGGATATTACAGACTACCTATTTGAAAGTGAATATCTAAGAAAGAAGGAAAATGAAAAGCTTGCGGAAATTCGTGATACCCTTCTTCCCAAACTCATGTCTGGAGAAATCAGAGTACCATTGGATTCAGAAGGTGATGTATCGTGAAGTTTGGATTTAGAACACCTAGCCTAAAGAAAAGAATCTCTGCAAGAACTAGCATCAAAAGACAGGTAGTGCATCGAGCAGGAATAAAGATGCCTAGGGGATTTGGCTTTCTCAGGAATCCCAAGAAAGCAGTTTACAACAAAGTATATAATCGGACATCCTTTGATATATTCAAGACACTTAAAAAGCTGTTCAAATAATCACTCATTCAAGATCAGTTAGATGAATGGAGAAGTGGAGGTGCGGGGTGATCAATAAAACAATAGAATCAAATCAAATGACTGCTTTGGAAATGCTAATCGAAATTAAGGATTGTCTGGGAGGTGGTAGTGATGAGTAGTGTAAATGGTATTTTTACAGAGGCGATGCTTGAAGAAGCAGCTATTGAAATACTACAAAGTCTTGGCTACAATTATGCCTTCGGTCCGGACATTTCTTTAGGTGGAGATTATGAAGAGCGAAAAGATTATCGTGAGGTGATCCTTTCACATAGAGTTAAAGATGCACTCTTTAAGATCAATCGTGATATTCCAAGGGAAGCACTTGATGATGCTTATCGTCAACTGAT
>JAAYSY010000096.1 GCA_012518235.1 Bacteroidales bacterium | reverse complement strand
GATATTGGTCTTATGTTTTTAGGTTCTGTACTAAACAAAAGACTAGACTATGCCTTTGCTATACAAAATGGACAGGGAATCAACATTAAAGATGGTAATACACAAAAAGATATTGTAGGTAAATTAGATTTCCATGTTCTTCCCGCTTGGACTCTAAGTGGTTCTTTCATTAAAGGTAAAGGACATGCTGTTGGAAGTTCTCCATACACGGGTATTGTAGAAGGAGAAGACTACAAAAGAAATCGCTGGTCATTGGGTACTACATTAAACTTTAATAAAGTAAATATCCGCGCAGAATATCTTGCAGGTAAAGATAAAGACACAAAAAGCCAAGGTGCATACGGACTTGTTTGTTATGAGATATTACCTAAGTTAGAAATTATAGGTTCGGTTGACTACTTTGATAGAAATAAAGATGCAAAATCGAGACAAACAAACTATATCGGTGGGTTACAATACTGGTTCTATCCAAAATGTAGATTAGCAACACAGTATAGCTATCAAACAGAAAAACATGGAGATAATACCCATCTAATTCAAGCACAGATACAAGTACAGTTTTAACTTATACTTTAGAAATGAACTACAAGAATATATTAACTGAGGTTTTTGAAGAAACACAAGAATTTAAACATCTTGGAGAATCAGTTTCTTATATACCCGAATTAGCAAAAGTAAACCCCAATCAATACGGGGTTTACTTACAAACTATAAAAGGCGAGAGTGTGGGACTAGGTGACTATACAACACCTTTTTCCATTCAAAGTATCTCCAAAGTTTTTACATTGGCTATGGGTTTCTCCATTTTAGGAGAAAAACTATGGGATAGAATTGGTGTTGAACCCTCTGGAAACCGATTTAATTCAATAATACAATTAGAGATTGAAAAAGGAATTCCACGCAATCCGTTAATTAATGCTGGAGCAATAGTTGTTTCCGACATTTTAATTTCTCATTTAAGAAACCCACTAAAAGAGTATTTAGAGTTCGTTAGACGCCTCTCTAAGTGCCCTAACATAGATTATAATAAAAGCATAGCTAAATCAGAAAAAGATTATGGCTACCTTAACGCAGCCATAACTAATATGCTAAAACATTATGGCAACATTAATAATGATATTGATGATGTTCTTTCTTTCTATTTTCATCAATGTGCAATTATGATGAATTGCCAACAATTAACACAAGCTTTTTTACCTTTTGCTAACCATACAGAAGATTTTTCTTTTAATACAATAAACTTAACTTCATCACAAGTAAAACGAATAAATGCAATTATGTTAACTTGTGGATTCTATGATGAATCGGGTGAGTTTTCTTATCGCGTAGGACTTCCCGGAAAAAGTGGTGTGGGTGGAGGTATCTCAGCCATTTGTCCTCAAGAGTATGCCGTAACCGTATGGAGTCCTAGATTGAATAAAAAAGGGAATTCTGTTTTAGGTATGAAGGCTTTAGAATTACTAACAACCAAAACGAAACTTAGCATATTCTAAACAAGTTATTCGATGTATGCGTTTTGAAGTAAAACAACAAAGATTAAAACAAACACTTGTTGGCTTTCCTCCATCGTTTTTGTACATTTGAATTATGAAACTACAGGTTAGTATTTTGAGAAAAAAATAAAAAAATGAACGAAAAAGAGATATTAAAACAGCACAGTATTATTATAAAACTAATACTTAATAAAAGACTTAAAGAAGCACTCAAAAAACTTGAAGATCAGATAAACTTAGGAAGCACTATTGAACTACGAAACGAACATAGTCAAATTAGCACTTCCTATTTTTATATGCTTAAATACATGGCTCAAGGTGTAGATGATCCTGAACGTCATAAACTTCACAATAAACTGCTAAGAGACACTTTAACATTAAATGACAGAGTAAAAGTAATCTTATTAGATTCAGTATCCAATCGATTTTATTACCAGTCTCGTCTTGAGTTAAAATCATCAACTCCAATAAAGTATGATGAAATTCAAAAAACACTGGAAAATTTCAAAGATGATTATGCTATAGGAAGTCTAATGGATTATAGTAAATTAGAACCTATCTTGAAGAATCGAGAAAGTAGTAATAAAAAACTTTTCTATAATGTATGGCTCAATATTAGATGGAGTCAAGACGATGTTACACATATTGAATCTATATTAAACTCCTCTAGAATAAGCCATGTGGATAAAGGATTACTGATTACAGCTATTACCTTTAGTCTATTAGAATGCTTTGACGAGGAGAAAATAAAAGTACTGCTCAATGCTTATAACAACCCAACTATAGAGGTTAAGCAAAGAGCTTTAGTCGGTATAGCAATAATCTTTCAAAAATACTCAGAATGGATATCCTTATTCTCTGATATTTGCGCTAGAATAGAATTTCTAAATGAATTAGATTCCTTTGGAGATCATCTTAATAATGCCTACACACAACTTATAAGAAGTCAAGATACAGAAGAAATCGAACGCAAAATGAAAGAGGAAATATTTCCTGAAGTGATGAAAACAGCATCCTCACTAAAAAAATTCGATTTTGATGATCTTGAAGCTTCCGATGGTGATATGAGAAATTGGGAGGAAAAACTAGAGGACTCTGACTTTGCAGATAAAATCAAGGAGATGCAAGAGATGCAAAAGCAAGGAGAAGATATCTATATGCCAACCTTTTCACTTCTCAAAAACTATCCTTTCTTTAATGAGTTCCATCACTGGTTTTATCCTTTCGATAAATCTCTCTCATGTATAATAGAAGAACTAGGAATTGATGATGAAGAGCAAGGATCTGTAATTGACCTTTTCTTGAATACTAATGTATTTTGTAATAGCGACAAATTTTCACTTTGTTTCATGCTAAAAGATGTACCACAAGTATACAAAAAGAAAATAATTAGTGAACTCAGTGAGAGCGAACAAGAAGAAGGTAAACGGCAGTTATATTCCATTATTAAAGATCCGAAACTTATCATTAATCAATATGTTCACGATTTGTATCGTTTCTTTAAACTTCACAGTAAACGGAATGATTTTGAGGACATATTCAAAATAAAAATGAATTTACATCAAATTCCAATACTTAAAAATGTACTCTACAAGACCAAACATCTCTCTTTCTTAGCAGATTTCTTTTTATTTAAAGAAAGGTATCTGGAAGCAATAGAAGTATTTCAAATACTCATTGAAGAAATGGGTATAAACTCTTTTTTAACCTATCAAAAATATGGATTTGCTTGTCAAAGAGAAAAAAGATTTCCAGAAGCTATAAAAGCCTATTTAAAAGCAGATTTAATATCTCCAAGCAGTCTATGGATTCACAGAAACTTAGCTTTATGTTATAGAAGGATACAATCGTATGAAAAAGCACTTGAATATTATAAAAAAGTTGAAGAGGTTCAACCCAATCATAAAAACACACTATATTATATTGGCGTGTGCTTAACTAATTTAGAGCAACACGATGAAGCCTTAAATTACTTTTTCAAACTTGACTTAATGAATAGTAGAAGTATTAGAACATGGCGTTCTATTGGGTGGTGTTCTTTCCTTTCAGGAAAACTAGAACAATCGGAACGATATTATTCTAAGGTTTTAGAAAAATCTCCTCATATGATTGATTATCTAAATAGTGGACACATTGCTTGGGCTTCTAAGAAAATAGAAACAGCGATTGAACGTTATAAAAAGGCCCTTGAACTCTGCGAATCGAGAGACGTTTTTATCGAAAAGATGAACTCTGATAAAAAACACCTTATTCAACAAGGAATTCACGAAGAAGAAATTCCCCTATTAATAGATTTAATCTAGGACTGCTTTAGTACATCAGTATAGATAAAAAGAAGCGGACGATGTAGTATAGCCCGCTTCTCTTTGTTTTACTTTACTATATCCTTTAATAAAAAGGCTACTCTATATTTTTTAGCTCCGTATACAATTTATGCATCGGTAACCCCATCACATTATAAAAGCTACCCGAAATGTTTTCAACACCAATATAGCCTATCCATTCCTGAATTCCATAAGAGCCCGCTTTATCATAAGGCTTATATTTTTCAATATAATATTCAATTTCTTCAGTTGAAAGTGAAGCAAATTTAACCTCAGTACGTGCAACAAAAGAAATAGTTTGCTTTTTGGTTTTCAAGCAAACACCCGTAAACACCTCATGAATATTACCAGACAAATGGCTTAACATAGTCAAGGCCGTCTCTTTATCTTTGGGTTTACCTAATGCCTCTCCATTAAAATAGACTATTGTATCAGCAGTAATGATTAAATCGTTTTCATCCATTACAGACTCATAAGATTTTGCTTTTTTATGGGCTATGAATTTAACTATTTCTCCACCTTTTAAGTGCGAAGGATAAGACTCATCCATACTTGGTAATGCCTTTATAATATACTCAACTCCCAATTCTGATAACAACTCTTGTCTTCTTGGTGAATTAGAGGCTAATATAATGGTGTATTTTTCTAAATGATTTAGCATAGGCTTAACTTTATAAAATATAAAAAAACTACCATCCAAAAGCTTTCTTAGAAGCTAACCAATTATCTTGAGATTTAAGTACTTGTTCTATCACATCACGACCACAACCTGCTCCTCCTGGTAAATGTGAAATATATTTAGATATAGCTTTTACATCAGGAACTCCATCTTTAGGAGCACAAGGCAAACCACAAACTTGCATCACTTCCATATCAGGAATATCATCTCCCATAAAAAGGATTTCCTCATCTTTTAGATTCCTTTTTTTCTTAAAGTCTTCATAGTCTTTAATTTTTATAGCCGACCCTAAGTAGATATCCTTAACTCCTAAACTTTCAAAACGAATACGAACAGCCTCTGTTTTTCCACCTGTAATTATTGCTACCTCATACCCCAGTTTTACCGCTAATTGAATAGCATAACCATCTTTTGTATTAACCATACGCATGGGTTCACCAGATGGATGCAATGGAATCATCTCACTACTTAAAACTCCATCTACATCAAAGGCAAAAGCCTTTATTTTTCTCAAATCATAATTTATTGTACTCACTTATTCTTTGCTTTACTATTTATTATACTTTTACTAATTTCTTTATATATGTGCTTTAGGTTTGGATACTTATATAATAAATCGAGATGATCATCCATAACCTCTTTATCATTACGAATAGCTGGACCTGTTTGGGCTTCATTAGGTTTTAATTGATGTACCTTTTGTGCTGTTTCATCAATTAGAGGTAATAACACTTCAAACGGCAAGTCATTATCTTTCAATAAATCAGATGCCAATGTATACATATGATTGGTGAAATTACAAGCAAAAACTGCAGCTAAATGCAGATTCTTTCGTTGCTCGGATGAAGCCTCATAAACCTTTTCTGTCAGTGTTTTAGCAATACCATTTAATAATTCTAAATCGCTGGGAGTACTTGCCTCAATAAAAACAGGTATTTCTTTAAACACAACCTCCTTTTTTTTACTAAAAGTCTGCATAGGATACAAAACTCCATAATGCGAACAATGTTCTTTCCATAATGAAATAGGAACACTACCTGCAGTATGCACCCACAATCCTTGTTCCCTACCCTCAGTTAGTTCAGAAACCAAATCAACTAAAGCCTCATCAGTTAATGCAGTAATATAAATTGTAGCTGATTTTGAAATTGAATCAATCTGATTGGTATATTTAGCATCTACAGCCTCAGCTAATACTTTAGCCGATTCAATTGTTCTACTATAGATTTGCTCTATAGAATACCCTGTCGCATACATTGCCTTAGCTAAATGGGTTGCAAGATTTCCTGAACCTATAAAAACAACCGAAATTTTAGCCTGTTTTGATTTATTCATCGTTATTTTGATTTATAATATAGTAGTGCTCCAATCACTAAAAGAGCGATAGGCAACAAATACGTAGATATTGATCCCAATAAAGAGATCACCAACTTTATATTTAATAAAAACCAGATGCCCAGTAAAATAAAACCCACCGTTTTATCTTTCTTAAGTAATAAAAATAAAATAGCTGCATAAAGAATTAAATTATCAGCTCTCATTACCCATGATAAACCTAAGCTAGAAAAACCAATTAATCTATCGATTAAATAAAGTAGCCCCATAACCATTAAGGTAACACCTGATGCTCGATATGTATCGTTTCGATAACCTGCCATAATTTATTGTTGTCCGTATTTATTCAAATGAATTTTTTCCCATTGTAAGTGCTCCTCATTAAAAGGTTTTCTTTCCATCGCTTTATGTCCCAAAGCAACAATAGAAAGCACTTCTAGTTGCAAAGGAATAGCTAAAACTTCTCTTACAAATTGATCAGATGGAATACCATCATTCGTGAATCGTTCTCTAATTTGAACCCAACAACTACCTAAGCCTAAATCTTCAGCTTGTAGTTGAAGCATTAATGTAGCAATTGAAGCATCTTCTATCCAAACATCACTCACCATAGGATCAGCCACAACCACCACAGCTAACGAAGCGCCTTCAATTAGTGCTGCTCCTGACTGTTTACACTCTGCCAGTTGTTTTAAGCTTTCTTTATCATCTACTAAAATGAATTGCCAAGGATTACTACGTTTAGACGAAGGTGACATCAAGGCCGCTTTCATTAATTCTACTACAGCTTCTTTTGCTATGGGCTCATCAGTAAACTTACGCATACTACGCCTATTCGTAATTAGTTGAGTAAAACTTTTCATTTTTTCTTTCTCTTTATCTAAATTAAATAAATGCTACTAGATACAAAGATAAAAAATAGATCATGTCTTTTAACTTTTTTGATTGCTCTTTTTGCTGCTAACTCAATGCTATTTTATTGTGTTTTTATTCTATCTTAAAATAAATAATGTAAGTTTGTATTAATGGCTATACAATTAACAACATATTACCAATCGAAAGATATTCCTGCATTACCAGGAAATAACACTTTTCATTCGCTAGAGTTATTTAAGATCTACGAAGCGACACCTGGCTATTTTCCCATGTTGATTGTTGCTCGTAAGAAGGATGTTGTGGTAGGTAAAATTCTAGCTGCAACTCGAACACAAAAAAAATTCTTCCCTCCTGCTATTATAAAAAGATGTATTATTTACGATCAAGGTGAGTTTTTCTGTAACTCTAATGCAGAAAAAGAAAAGCTCTTTGGCTTTATGCTAGAACACTTAACTACAGTGAGTTTAAGAATGTCTTTCATTATAGAATTTAGAAACCTCTCTCATGCAAAGTTTGGTTACAGGTTCTTTAGGCTAAATAAATACTTCCCTATAAACTGGTTAAGGGTAAGAAACTTCTTTAAAAAAGGAAAATCCATTGAAAATAGCTTTAGTCCTTCTAGACGAAGACAAATTAGAAAAGCTTTAAAAAATGGAGCCGTTGCAAGGGAAGCTAAAACAGAAGAAGAGATTAACACTTTTGCCGAGATGTTAAGAAAAAACTATTCCTCAAAAATTAGAAAATATTTTCCTAACCAAATCTTCTTCAAACACATGGAAACTGCTTTTCGCAAGGAAAACAAGAGCAAAATATTTATAGTTACCTATGAAGACAAAATTATTGGTGGGTCTGCTTGTATTTACTCTAAAAATAGTGCCTACTTATGGTTTTCTGGAGGACTAAGAAAGTCTTACAGAGCACAATCTCCTGGTATTTTAGCTGTTTGGATAGCTCTTAAAGATGCAAAAAAAAGAGGATATAAGTGTTTAGAATTTATGGATGTTGGACTGGCATTCCGTCCCCATGGATATAGAGATTTTGTGCTTCGTTTTGGAGGTAAACAAAGCAGCACAAGACGCTGGTTTAGATTCAAATGGAATTGGCTAAATACTATTTTTCTTAAATTCTATAATTAAAACAAACAACTATCATGTAAAAGAACTTTTTCCATTTTTTAATTTACTAAAATTCTTGTTTCCGCTGTTTCCTTCTTTGGTTTGTCAGCTTTTTATAATAACACTTTCTACACATGGTTTCATAAAGCTCCTCACCTCCTACTACAATCTGTTCACCCTCAACAATCAAAGAGTTATCCACCTTGTTTATTCTGGCATTTATGGTCGCATTTCTACCGCATGCACATTGCGATGTAATATGATTTAACTCATCGGCAACTTCCACTAAGCGTTTAGACCCACTAAACAAACAAGTTTTGAAATCAGTTAGTAACCCATGACATATAACTGTCACGTTGTATTTATCCACTATTTTAGCTAACTCATCAATATCCTTTGCACTCAAAAACTGTACTTCATCAATCAGTATATAATCAACCCTATCACATTTTATTTTATTACTTATCGCTGTCTTTATGGGCTCTTCATTTAAAAAAAGCAACTCACAAGAAACTGACAATCCAGCTCTAGAAACAATAGATGTTTTAGAATGTCTGTTATCTGTAGCTGGCTTAAAACAATAGATGTTAAATCCACGCTGTTTAAGTTCATATGCCTTTGCTATTAAATTTAAGGATTTTGCAGAGTTCATAACTCCATAATTGAATATCAGCTTTCCACTGTTGTATTCTTTCATTATTTAATTTCTTTTAATGATAGGGATTATTTTAATGATTGTGTATTTCACATTTACAAAAATACAATATAAACTCATCTATAAAAATAGAGTATGTATAATCTCTTTTAAAATCTCCAATAATTAGCTTCTAGTATTTTACTATTGAAAGCTTTCATCAAAGTGATAAAAGTCAGAATAGAATCATTGAGTTACATGAATAAGAGTCTTTTCCCTCCCTGTTTTATATAGTATATCAAACAATCTATTTGACTAGGACATCCACACGACTTGCCCTAGTCAAATGAGCACCCGGTCTAGGTCGTCTTTTTTTCGCGATTATGATAATTCTTTTATACTTGTGAATGCAAAACGCCTCAGAAATCCTTTAGCATTGAAATATAAAAAACAAAATTATCACACAGATAATAAACTTGTTTTTATGGTCTATTTTATATATGGATATATTTCATTATTAACCAATAATTAGTTTTCTTTGTTAGAGAAGAAAAGACCTAATAACTAATTTAATTAATAATAAAAGGGTTATGAAAATATCCAAAATTGAACATCTAGGCTTTGCAGTGCCTAGCATTGAAGAAGCTTTACCCTACTATGAAAACATACTAGGATTTACTTGTTACAACATTGAAACAGTAGAAGATCAAAAAGTAAAAACTGCATTTCTTAAAGTCGGTGAAGTTAAAATAGAACTTCTAGAACCTACATCTCCCGACAGTCCGATTGCTAAATTCTTAGAAAAAAGAGGCCCTGGATTTCATCATATTGCATACGCAGTAGAAGATGGTGTATCCAATGCACTGGAGCAAGTTGAAGAAGCAGGAATTCGCTTAATTGATAAAGCACCTCGCAAAGGAGCAGAAGGATTAAATATTGCATTTTTACATCCTAAAACCACACAAGGTATATTAACAGAGCTTTGTGAAAAATAGAAAAGAATTAAAAGTGCTTTTCTATATCTACTAACGCTAGAATCATTTTTATAATTCTAGCTATTTAATTAATGTATTAACTTAAACTATATAAATGAGTAAACAACTGGATGAAATCAAAAAGCTGATAGAACTTCGTGCTAAAGCACGTCTAGGTGGTGGTGAAAAATCAATAGCAAAGCAACATGCAAGAGGTAAATATACAGCTCGCGAACGCATTGCTATGCTTTTAGACGAAGGTAGCTTTGAAGAAATAGATATGTTTGTTAAGCACAGATGTACTAATTTCGGTCAAGAAAAGAAACAATTCTTAGGAGATGGTGTAGTTACAGGCTATGGAACAATCGACGGTCGATTAGTCTATATTTTTGCACAAGACTTCACTGTGTTTGGTGGCTCACTTTCTGAAACTATGTCCTTGAAAATCTGTAAGATTATGGATATGGCCATGAAAATGGGAGCTCCAATTATTGGAATCAATGACTCAGGAGGTGCTAGAATTCAAGAGGGTATAAACTCTTTAGCTGGTTTCTCAGAAATATTTCAACGAAACATTTTAGCTTCGGGAGTCGTACCTCAAATATCTGGAATTTTTGGACCCTGTGCAGGAGGTGCAGTCTACTCTCCAGCCTTAACTGACTTCACTTTAATGACTGAAGGAACATCTTATATGTTCTTAACTGGACCTAAAGTTGTAAAAACAGTTACAGGAGAAGACGTATCGCAAGAAGATTTAGGTGGAGCAAGTGTTCATGCTAGAAAGTCGGGAGTTACACATTTCACAAGTAAAACAGAAGAAGAAGGACTAGCCATAATACGAAAATTATTAAGCTATATTCCTCAAAACAACTTAGAAGAAGCTCCTAGATTTAAATGTAATGACCCAATAGATCGACTAGAAGATTCATTAAATGAAATTATCCCTGAATCTCCTAGTAAACCCTACGACATGTATGAGGTAATTGGAGCTATTGTAGATAATGGAGAGTTTTTGGAGGTTCAGCGTGAATTCTCTAGAAATCTTATTGTTGGTTTTGCTCGTTTTAATGGTCAATCTGTAGGTGTTGTAGCCAATCAGCCAAAGTTCTTAGCAGGCGTATTAGATAGCGATGCCTCACGAAAAGGAGCACGTTTTGTAAGATTCTGTGATGCTTTTAATATCCCAATTGTTACATTAGTAGATGTTCCTGGATTTTTACCAGGTACAGGACAAGAATATAATGGTGTTATTTTACATGGAGCCAAATTGCTTTATGCTTATGGTGAAGCTACTGTTCCTAAAATTACAATAACACTTAGAAAATCTTATGGAGGATCACATATCGTAATGGGTTGCAAACAACTTAGAGGAGATATGAATTACGCTTGGCCTTCTGCTGAAATTGCAGTAATGGGTGCTGAGGGTGCTGTAAGTGTTCTTTATGCTAGAGAAGCAAGAGAAAAAGAAGACCCTGCACAGTTCTTAGCTGAAAAACAACAAGAATACATTGATCTTTTTGCTAACCCATATAGTGCCGCTCAATATGGTTATATTGATGATGTTATAGAGCCTAGAAACACTAGATTTAGAGTTATTAAAGCTCTTCAGCAATTACAAACTAAGAGGTTAACCAATCCGCCTAAAAAGCATGGAAATATCCCTCTTTAATGAGCAACTGCTATATGAATAATAAAAAATTAGGATTTTTAGTTATTCTCTGCTTATTAAGCGGATTAACTCTTCGTGCACAAAATGTTTCAGGCTTGCGCATTAATGAAGTTTTGACATTAAATGAGGATAACTACGAAGATGATTATGGCAAGAAAAATGCTTGGATTGAAATATTCAACACCTCTTTCGGTACGGTAGATATTGGAGGTTGTTTTTT
>JAAYSY010000095.1 GCA_012518235.1 Bacteroidales bacterium | reverse complement strand
TTTTTTTAGTGCATTAGTGTTTGCTTAGATACTCAGAAACACTTTCTCCTGTTTCCTTCATAGCATCATCACCTTGATTCCAGTTTGCAGGACATACTTCACCATATTTTTCAACATGATCTAAAGCATCTACCATACGTAGAACTTCGTCAACACTACGTCCTAAAGGCAAGTCATTAATCAATTCGTGACGCACAACACCTTTTTTATCAATTAAAAATAAGCCGCGTAAAGCTACAGGGTTACCTTCGCAAATTAAGTTTCCGTCTTCATCATAATCATACTCAGCTGCTAGCACCCCATATTGTTGAGCTATAGTTTTTGAAAAGTCAGCAACTAGTGGATATTTAACACCCTGAATTCCACCTTCGTTTTTAGGTGTATTTAACCATGCAAAGTGAGAAAATTCCGAGTCTACAGAGCATCCTACTACTGCAACATCTCGTTTGTCAAACTCTTCCATTTTTTCTTGAAAAGCATGTAGTTCAGTAGGACAAACAAAGGTAAAGTCCATAGGATAAAAGAAAAATACAACATATTTCTTATCCACGTATTGATCTAATGAAAATCCTTCTATTATATTGTTACCATTTAATACTGCAGGTGCATCAAATTTTGGTGCTTTTTTTCCAACTAATGTTCTCATAAATTTGTTTTTTTATTAATTAATTTGATTAACTATTCTAACCTTTTAAACATCATATAACAGCCATTTGTTTTTGGTTTACGGTTAATATATCTTAATTTTATTTAGAATCATTCCAAATGATTTATATGATATATATGATTTGTGCAACCTCTCATACAAATAAAGCACATCGATTAATCAGTAAGCACTTGCACGATTTAGTTTATCCACTGCCTCTTGACTAAGCTCTAACTGTACAGCTTGTAAAATATCCATTTGCTCTACTTTTGAAACACTTGCAATAGGAGCCGTAATAGTAGGGTTCGCCATAAGCCAAGCTAAAGCAATCTGCGCTGGAGTGGCATTATAATCGTGAGCAACTTGTAGTAAACTTTTTAATATAGTCTCTCCCCGTTGATTTACATACCTACTCAACGTTGAAAAACGACTACTTTGCTTTATATCATCTACTGTTTTGTATTTTCCTGTTAAAAATCCACTAGCTAATGAATAATAAGGCATCACAGCTAAGTCTTCTTTTTCAACTAATGCTTGGTAACCTGTTTCATACTGCTTCCTATCAAATAGATTATACTCTGGTTGCAAGACTTTATAGCTGGGCCAACCCTTCGCTTTACTTACTTTCAAAGAGTCTTTTATTCGATTGGCACTCATATTGGAAGTGGCAATATACCGAACCTTCCCTTCTTTTATTAAAGCAGTGTAGGTTTCTAATACTTCTTCAATTGGGGTATCTAAATCATCATAATGGGTATAATACAAGTCCACATAATCAGTTTTCAATCTCTTTAAAGAACTCTCTATCTGTTTGCGAATATAGTCGGTATTTAACTTAGCTTTATCCCCTGGTCTAATCGCGCCCACTTTAGTAGCTATAAGCACATCCCCTCTTTTACCTGTTTTATTCAGCCAATTACCTATTATAGTTTCAGACTCACCCCCTTGATTACCTGGTGCCCAATAAGAGTAAACATCTGCAGTATCAATCATATTAAAACCTTCATCAACAAATCGATCTAAAATATTAAAAGACTCTTGCTCATCTGCAGTCCAACCAAAAACATTTCCACCCAATACAAAAGGGGCTATTTTCAAATCCGTATTTGCTACTCTTCTTTTCATCTTCATTATTATATTTAATTTATAACTCTTTATTTTTTACCTTACAAAAAGCTATTGGAAAGCTACTCCTCTGCTAACAGTCTTTCTCTATTTATTATAGTTATCTTTTTACCTTGTACGTTAATTAGCCCCTCTTCATTGAGTTCAGATAAAGAGCGACTTAAGGCTTGTCTGCTGACTCCAAATTTATCTGCTAACGCTTGCCTACTCAAATTCAAGTTAACTATTGTATTACTCTCTTGTTCTTGAGCTAATCGAAGAATATATTCAGCTATTTTGCCCCGTATACTTTTTAGCGAAACCAAATGTATCTTTTCTGTTAGAAACCGATTAACATCAGAAATTATTCTAATAAAATTAAACAACACTTTGTTGTGTGCATTAAGTACATCTAAAAAAACATTCTTATGCATAGTAAATACTAAAACATCATTTATGGGAAGCACATTTACAGGATAACAATTATCTTCAGCAAATAACATAGCAGGAGCAACTATCCTCCCTTTATCTAAACGGTCAATTTGAATATATTTTCCTGACTCTGAAACCATGTTTGCAACCAGCGTTCCTTGTAAAACAATAGTCAGTTCATTGATTCGATCTCCCGCTAACGCAAAAACGTCTTTCGGGCTATAGTTTTTTATCTTATAGGCATAACGTTGCGTTAATTGTTCTATTTCTTCCTGAGAAATCTCTTTGAAAAGATTAGAACTCATTAGTATAGTTTCTAAATTTCCCATATTTATCCCGTTTCTTATTACTAATAACAATACCAAGGAACTAATAGTTTCTCTAACTAGAGTCTATTTCACAGCTCAATAAATACAATTTATTACCAACTGTCACAAATGAGACACTTTTTTTAATTCTAATGTCTTTTATTTGTTCTGTTAAACTAAAGAATATTAATTTATAAAAATAAAGGATTATGGAAAAAATGTTTTGTTATCAATGTCAAGAAACAGCTAAGGGAACCGGATGTACTTTAAAAGGAGTTTGTGGTAAAGAGGCAACTACATCTAATGCTATGGACTTATTACTCTATTCTGTGAAAGGTATATCTTACCTTACAACCTTGCTACGAAAAAACAATAAAAGTTTTGACAGTCAACGTATAAATCGTTGGATTCAAGATGCTTTATTTTCTACCATTACCAATGCAAACTTTGATGAAGAAAGCATAAAAGGACGGATAGCTCAAAGTGTACAAATCAGAGAAGAGCTTAAAACAATTTGCATAAGAGAAAACATCACTATTCCTGCACATAAAGAACTTCATTGGAATGCAACTGCAGATGAATATGACCTATTAGCTAACACCATTCGCTCCATAAAAGCAGAGAGTGAAGATATTCACTCTCTAATGCAACTTACACTCTTTGGATTAAAAGGGATGGCTGCTTATGCTGAACATGCTGCACGTCTGGGCTATACTGACGACTCTATAGATGCTTTTATACAAAGTACATTAGCTTTGTGGTTGGATAATAAGCTTTCTACAGAAGAATGGATAGCATTAGTTCTTGAAACAGGAAAATATGGAGTAAAAACCATGGCTCTATTAGATAAAGCAAACACAGAGACTTATGGCAACCCTGAACTCACTGAGGTTAGTTTAGATGTTCGTAACCGTCCCGGCATTTTAATTAGTGGACACGATCTAAAAGATATGGAAGAGCTTTTAGAACAAACTAAAAATACAGGTGTGGACATCTATACGCATAGTGAAATGCTACCCGCTAACTATTACCCTAAATTTAAGAAATACGATCATTTTGTGGGTAATTATGGTAATGCATGGTGGAAACAAAGGGAAGAATTTACCAGTTTTAATGGTCCTATATTATTTACAACGAATTGTATTGTACCTCCATTAAAAAATGCAACATATAAGGATAAAGTATTTACAACTAATGCTACAGGTTATCCTGGATTTAAACATATTACCACAGATAATAATGGAAAAAAAGACTTTTCTGAAATTATAGCTTTAGCTAAAACCTGTGAAGCACCTCAATCTATAGAAAAAGGAACATTAGTAGGTGGATTTGCACATCACCAAGTACTTGCTTTAGCTGATAAAGTTGTTGATGCAGTAAAACAAGGTGCTATTAAACAGTTTGTTGTTATGGCTGGTTGCGATGGCAGAATGAGTGCAAGAGGATATTATACCGATTTTGCTAATGAATTACCTAAAGACACAGTTATTTTAACCGCTGGATGTGCTAAATACAGATATAACAAGCTAAACTTAGGTGATATCAGTGGAATACCACGCGTTTTAGATGCAGGACAATGTAACGATAGTTATTCGTTAGCTGTTATTGCTATGAAGCTTCAAGAAGTCTTTGGTTTAGATGACATCAACGATTTACCTATTGTTTATAATATAGCTTGGTATGAGCAAAAAGCTGTTATTGTGCTACTTGCTTTATTGAGTTTAGGCGTTAAAAACATTCACTTAGGTCCTACTCTCCCTGCATTTTTATCGCCTAATGTACTGAATGTGCTGGTTGAAAATTTTGGTATAACAGGCATATCAGATGTCAAAAATGATATGGAGAATTGGATTTCAGCATAATATAAACTTTAAACTACTAAATGGATTGTGTATAGAAAGAGCCCTATTTTTCTATACACAATAAATATAAAAACTAAAATAAATAATGATGAATATAGATTTAGAGTCTGCTACGGTTGGTTCTATTGTAACAGATAACATAAATAATGCAAAAGTATTTCAAAAACACAATATAGACTTTTGCTGTGGGGGTAATAAAAAGCTTACCGATGTTGTTCGAGAACAAAAAATAGATTTAAATGAGGTCTTACGTGATCTAAATGCCATAAGTCAGCAAAATGAAAACGCAATAGCACTCGACTTTAATCAATGGTCTCTGGAGCTTTTAATAGATTATGCAGTGAAATTTCACCATCACTATATACGAACCATTGGACCTGAAATTGATAAGCTCTTACAAAAAGTAGTAGAAGTACATGCAGAAAATCATAAAGAGCTTTATAAAGTCTTAGCTCTTTTTGAATCTTCTCTAAAAGATTTACAGGAGCACTTAGAGAAAGAAGAACAAATTCTATTTCCTTATATCGTAACCATGGAACAAGCTAAAAACAATAATAAAAAGCTACCTTACTTTCACTGTGGAAGTGTAGAGTATCCTATTGAGGTTATGATGCAAGAACACGATGGAGAAGGAACACGTTATAAAGAAATAGCAACACTAACAAACCAATACACTCCACCAGTAGATGCTTGTAACTCTTATAAATTAGTATTAAAACAACTCAAAGAGTTTGAAGAGAATCTACATATACACATTCATGTAGAAAACAATATTCTATTTCCAAAAGCATACAAAATGCAACAAAGCTTTTAATTTGGCTGACAGCAAAGGTAACTAATAGAATATTTTGAGTTCGTGTAATGAGACAAGAACAAAAAAATAAGTTACCTTTGTTATTAGATTTAACTATAAAAACCAAATAAAATGAAAGCATTTGTATTCCCTGGACAGGGTGCTCAGTTTGTAGGTATGGGTAAAGACTTATACAATAGCTCAGACTTAGCAAAAGAGCTTTTTGACAAAGCAAACGATATTTTAGGATATAAAATTACCGATATTATGTTTGAAGGAACAGACGAGGATTTACGTCAAACCAAGGTTACTCAACCTGCGGTGTTTCTTCACTCTGTTATTTCTGCTTTTTGCTTAGGAGATGATTTTAATCCCGAAATGACAGCAGGTCACTCATTAGGCGAGTTTTCGGCCTTAGTTGCTGCGGGTGCTCTTTCTTTTGAAGATGGGTTAAAGCTCGTTTATGCACGTGCAATGGCTATGCAGAAAGCCTGCGATGCCACTCCATCAACTATGGCAGCTATTATTGCATTGTCCGATGAAAAAGTAGAGGAAATTTGTGCTGAAGTAAATAAAACGGATATTTGTATTCCAGCTAACTATAACTGTCCTGGACAGGTAGTTATATCGGGTACACAACCTGGGATTGAAAAAGCATGTAAATTAATGACTGAGGCTGGAGCTAAACGTGCACTTCCACTAAAAGTTGGTGGGGCTTTTCACTCTCCTTTAATGGACTCGGCAAAACAAGAGTTGGCTGAAGCGATACAAAAAACAACATTTAACAAACCTAAATGTCCTGTATATCAAAATGTTGATGGTAAACCTCATACAAATCCAGAGGAAATAAAAGAGTTGTTAATTGCTCAACTTACTTCCTCTGTACGTTGGACACAAACAGTACAAAACATGGTTGCTGATGGAGCAACTGAGTTTGTTGAATGCGGACCAGGACGAGTATTGCAAGGGTTAATAAGAAAAATAGATTCTAGTGTTGAAACAAAAG
>JAAYSY010000094.1 GCA_012518235.1 Bacteroidales bacterium | reverse complement strand
GAAAATAACATCAATTTAAGACAACAAGAGGTAGCTGTAGAACAATCGGATTTAGCTGTACACACCAATCGATTGAGTCGTTTACCCGACTTAAATGCTGGGGTAGGTCAGAACTTTAGCTTTGGTAGGTCAACAAATGTGGCCACTAATATTTCTGAGAGTAGAAACTCTTTAAGCACTAGTTTTAATATCCATTCCTCTATTCCATTGTTTTCGGGGTTTAGAATCCCTAATGAAATCAAAGCTAGTAAATTAGATCTACTTGCAAACATGGAGGGTTTGAATAAGGCCAAAGAGAACTTAGAGATTCAAGTAACCAACTACTTTTTAGATGTCCTTTTCAAGAAAGAGTTACTGTTAATAGCCGAGGAACAAGTAGAACAAACAAAAGAACAAGTTGAACGTACTCGGCTGTTGTATGAAGCTGATAAAGTAGCTTTAGCTCAGGTGTACGATATTAAAGCCCAACTTGCAAACGATGAGTTGAATCGGCAGAATGCTAAAAACAACCTAGAGGCATCGTTGCTCGATTTATCGCAAGCCCTAAACTTACGGGATGTAAGTCAGTTTGATATTCAAGAGCCCAACTTGGATAATGTTATAGCAGATAATATTGGAAGTATTCTTCCACCCGAAGAGATTTATCAGCAAGCAGTACAGATTAAACCTCACGTTAGGGAGGCTTCTTACCGATTAGAAGGAGAGAAGAGGCGTTTAAAAATTGCACAAGCTGCTTATTGGCCTACAGTAAACTTTAATATGAGTTATAGCACAGGATATGGTCGTACTGCAGGTTTTGATAATATAATATTCAAGCGTCAATTAAGAGATAACTCCAGTGAAGTATTGGGTATAAGTGTGAACATTCCGATTTTTAATCGGTTTCAAACACGTAATCGTGTAAAAGAATCCCGTTTATTGATTCTCAACAGAAGTTTGGAGTTAGATAATGTAAGACAAGCATTTTATAAAGAGATTCAACAAGCCTATCAGAGTGCTGTTGCTTCACAATCAAAATACGATTTTACGGTGAAGTCGTTAGAAGCTGCACAAGAAGCCTATCATTATGCTCAAGAAAAATATAGTGTAGGACGTTCTACTGTGGTAGAGTTAAACGAGGCGAAATTGAAGTACATCACCAGTCAATCGGAGCAGCTACAAGCCAAATACGATTTTTTGTTTCGTGCTAAAATACTCGATTTCTATAGGGGGTATCCCATCATCATAGAATAAAGCATTTTTTGAGTGCTTATGTGTCGGTAAGGGGTTCTATCATCCAACGAGTTGGATAGCAGAACCCTCTTTTTATTTTAAAGGGTGCTTATTTTGTTGGTTAAACGATGGATTATTCCTAAAAAGAACTACAGTTTCGTGAATCTATCATTCCTATATCCTTTAGTTTTCATTTTTGAAGTAAGGTTAATTTTCAGAATAACATGCTCTAAACACCAAAGTTAGCTAGGTGACTTAAAAATCTATTATCTTTGTGGTTTGATAATAAACCAAACCAATAACTAATGAAGAAATATCAATGTATAATGTGCGGTTATGTATATAACCCAGAAAAAGGTGATCCTGTGGGAGGAGTAGAACCTCATACCGAGTTTGCTGATTTGTCCGAAGATTGGGTTTGTCCTATTTGTAGAGAAGGTAAAGCTGCCTTTGAAGAGTACCAGTGGAATCATTTAGATTTAGATAATCTAAAATTATAATTAGAGAACTCCTAATTTATTTTCTCTAAATTCATATCTAGCGACAACTATTCATTTTAGCTTAGAAATACAGCTTGTACTTCAAATAAAGGAAAATAGTAGTGTGTTTTTTTCTAAAAAACGGTT
>JAAYSY010000093.1 GCA_012518235.1 Bacteroidales bacterium | reverse complement strand
TCATAATGATTATCGTGAGGAAGATTATCACCTAATAGGTAATATAAATACGCATCTAGCTTACGTGTGGCTACAATAGAAGAATCTAGTAATTTTAGAGTTCCAGAAGCTGCATTTCTTGGATTAGCAAACAGAGGTTCTTCACGAGCTTCTTTTTCTCTATTCAATTCCTCAAACACGCTCCAAGGCATTAAAATTTCACCACGTATTTCAAACATGTCAGGATAGTTGTTTCCCTGCAAAACCAATGGAATACTTTGTATTGTTTTTACATTTGCCGTAACATCATCTCCCTGAACTCCATCTCCACGCGTTATAGCACGTACTAAGCGACCTTTTTCATAGGTTAAGGAGATCGATGTACCATCAAATTTTAACTCGCAACACATTTCAAAAGAGTCATTTAATAGCTTTTGAGTACGATTATAAAAATCTTGTACTTCTTCTGCTGAGTAGGTGTTCGATAAGGAAAGCATAGGGTATTTATGCTTTACTTGAATAAATTTATCTGTAATATCACTTCCAACACGTCTTGTGGGTGAATTGGAATCGAAAAACTCAGGATTAGCATCTTCCAACTGTTGAAGCTCTTTCAGCAACTCATCAAACTGCTGATCACTAATAGTTGGTTGATTTAATACGTAATAGTTGTAGTTATATTGGTGAAGCTCATGGCGCAGCTTCTCTATTTGTTCTTTTATACTCATAATTTTAAAGTCTTCTTAAGGCAAAAATAGTCCAAATAAACTGCGATGCACAAAAAAATAGAGGAATAATTTATTTAATGTCAACCATCAATTATCTATGCTTCTTCTACTAGCAGTAGCGATATCTTACATAGAGGTATTAATAAGATAATAAGGATGAATTGGCAGATATTTTCTATATTTACAGCGGTATTATTCCAATTAAAGGTTGATTCTTACATAACTTGCCTTTAATGAGCTAATTTACCCTGTGAACAAGGTTGAAGATGGAATGATAGAATCCCAATAATAATAAATAAGACAAAGGCTGCCTTCAGAAAGGCCTTTATAGCTAAATATAAATAACGAGTCAAAAATATGCATATAGATATCATTACTGTATTACCTGAAATGATAGAAGGTTTTTTCAATTGTTCTATTATGAAAAGAGCTCAAGATAAAGGGCTTGCTACAATAAGTATCCATAATCTAAGAGATTATACAGAAGATAAACACCGACGGGTAGATGATTATCCTTTTGGTGGGTTTGCTGGTATGGTAATGAAGGTTGAGCCCATTGATAAGTGTATTTCAACCTTAAAAGAGAAAAGAGAGTACGATGAAGTAATATTTTTAACTCCTGATGGTGAGGTTTTCAATCAACCTATGGCAAATCAATTATCATTAAATCAAAATTTGATATTCCTTTGCGGACACTTTAAGGGTATTGATTATAGAATACGTCAGCATTTAATAACCAAGGAGATTAGTATTGGTGATTATGTGCTTACTGGAGGAGAAATAGCTGCTGCTGCGGTTGCAGATTCTATTGTACGATTAATTCCTGGCGTAATATCCGATGAACAATCCGCTTTATCCGATTCTTTTCAAGACAACTTATTAGCCGCACCTGTCTACACTCGTCCAGCTGATTACAAGGGTTGGACTGTTCCTGACGTTTTACTCTCTGGACACGAGGCTAAAATCAAAGAATGGGAAATTAAAGAGTCTTTAGAAAGAACCAAACGACTTCGTCCTGACCTACTAGATAAGAGATAGAGTAATTTATATATACGTTGTTTTATTTTACCAACCGATTAATCCTTCTCCCTCACTTTTCTTTCGAAGTTAATGCGCAGATTAGACTTTTCTTTTCTAGCTAAAACTATGACCCAAATTAAACGATTTATAGCCAATACAACTCAAAATAGAGTTATAATAAGAAAGCCTTTTGTGTTAATGACAAAAGGCTTTCTTATTATAACTTATATGCGAAGTAGTATGATATTCTTACATTATACTATTAGTTGTCCAATAATATCATGAATTGATTCGTATTTATGCTTTACTAAATACTGTTCAATACCTTTTAATATATCTAAAGTAGCAGTAGGTTCTACAAAATTAGCTGTGCCAATTTCAATAGCAGTAGCCCCAGCTAAAAAGAACTCAATAGCATCAGTAGCATTCATTATTCCACCCATTCCAATGACAGGAATATTTACTGCATTTGAAACCTGCCATACCATGCGTAAAGCTATCGGTTTAACTGCAGGACCAGACAAACCACCCGTTATGGTAGATAAGATAGGTTTTCTCTTTTCAGCATCTATAGCCATACCTAAAAGCGTGTTTATTAAAGAAACACTATCAGCACCATTAGCTTCAGCGACACGAGCAATTTCTGTTATATCCGTAACATTAGGAGATAGCTTTACAATCAATGTTTTATGATATACCTTACGAACGGCTTCAATTACTTTAGCAGCCGATGCTGCATTTACGCCAAAAGCCATACCCCCTTCTTTAACATTAGGACAAGAGATATTAAGCTCTATTGCAGGTACTTTATCTAGCTCATTGATAATCTCTGCTGTCTCTACATAATCTTCTACTGCAGAGCCTGAAACATTCACAATAAGAGGTGATTGAATGTCTTTTATACGAGGATAGATAGTGTTCTTAAAGTAATGAACCCCTTTATTTTGTAATCCTACAGCATTTAACATACCAGCAGGAGTTTCAGCCATGCGAGGATAAGGATTTCCTTCTCTTTTATGCAGTGTCGTTCCTTTTACCACTATACCACCTAATTGATCAAGATCAATAAAATCTGCAAATTCTTCACCAAACCCGAAAGTACCAGAAGCAGTCATTACAGGGTTTTTTAATTCTAACCCACCAATATTTACTCTTAAATCTACCATA
>JAAYSY010000092.1 GCA_012518235.1 Bacteroidales bacterium | reverse complement strand
TTTTCTCTTAGGGCGTTTTATATGCTTGATGCATTCATTTTTAGTAGTATTATGAGGTTTTAGCCAATTCTTACAACTGGTTCTTATTCGAAATTAATAGGTGTATTGAACACTATGTTGTTTTACAATTACTAGGTTATTATTAGGGGGGATTGCTAGTGGTTAATGGATATTTAGAAGAAGCAACTTTTGAAGCTTAAGTAATAGTGGAAAGTTAAATTTTATTTTCTGAGTAATATTTTGTTGGTGCGGATGAAAGGATTCGAACCCCTTCTTTAATGCATTGTATATCTTGATTTTACAAAAGTCCAAAAAACGTAAGGTTATACTTGGTAACAGTTTAATGTCCTGTCTGTAACGTTTTGCTTTGTCGTCTTACGGCTTGGGGTAAAGGTAGGGATAATTATCAAGCCTTGAATATATTCTCTCTATGATATTGTGAATATTTGTTATGTTCGGGTTTTATCTGTATTACTATTTTTTCGTTTACACCTAACAATTCAGCATCAACTAGATTAGGGGAGATGAGTATTTTCTCTGCATCTGAGAAACTAATAAACCCTAAGTCAAACAATTTATCAAATGTAGGTAAAAGGAGAATTCCATTATACTTGTCAACTTTCTCTTCATCATCTGATTGTTTCCAAGGTTTAATGTGTGACGCTATTTAAAAACGCTCATCTGAAAAACCTGTTATAGTACAAGCCTTCCAATGCTTTATTAGATTGCCTCTAAACTCACCTTGTCCTATTCGACTCAATACAATGGACTCTTTCTCTCTTATCTTCCCTTTCTCCTCTATAGGAGAAGAAGTCACAATTGATAGTTGTGTTAGAAATTCGATGTATAGATCTAACGAGCGACTATACATTCTATTACCTGTTTTGTTCTTGTCATAGAATTGCTCATAACTAAAATATAATTCTTTAATATCCAGAACTTCATTAAAATCTTTGATGTCATATAAATTGATATCTAACCTTAAGCCAATCTGAAAATTGTGTTTCCATAAATGTTTTATATTAGTTTATTGAATTCAATGAAGTTTGTAATATCTGGTGGAGTTTTATTGAATGATTGCTATATTTTTATTTTTTCACATATCCTCCAATCCCAAACACCTACTCTCAATATTGTATTTTGGCAATACCTTATTTTTCAGATGCTCCACTTTTGAGGCAAACAATTCGGGCTTGAAATTTTTCTTTTGTCTTTTCACTTCTACCACTACTGCGTGATTTTTTTCAAGTTTGAGGGCGACAATATCTATCTCATTTAGATTTCCTTTCAATTCCCACCAAGAGCCAATGTCTTTGTACTGGAAACTTTCGGCAAATTGTTGTTTGAAATAGCGCTCTAACATTTGCCCAGTATATGTGGTGTAATCATCTGTTACAATCTTTTGTAAACCTTGAAAATTTTTAATCTCAATAAGTGAACGATGTCTGTCAAAATAGTTAAACCAAAAATGAAGGAAATTATCTTGAATCTCATAGCGAACAGCCTGTGTGCCTTCTTTAGCCAATATAGGACGCTGGCGAACAATGATATTATAATCTTCAATCAATCTTTTCAACTGCCCACCAATACTTTTATTTCCCAATGCTGATTCTATTTCGGGTTGAGTGTTTATTCCTCCCGAAATGGCACTAAGTATAGAAAAATAGGTAGCATAGTTTTTCCCAAATTCTTCAATCAATAAATTTTTTCCTTCATCGGTGAAAGATGAGTTTTCTCGAATCATAAATTCAATCATCTCATCTACAGATAACATACCATTATCACAAAATAGCTCTACATACTTCGGAACTCCTCCCGTGAAAGAGTAAAGAGCTAATAGGTCGTCATTGGTGTAGCTTGGTCTGTGGTCTGTCATTATCTCTTTCAAGGTTGTCAAATCGAAAGC
>JAAYSY010000091.1 GCA_012518235.1 Bacteroidales bacterium | reverse complement strand
TATAAACAAGCTCATAAAACATGGGTAAAAGGAATTATGGATATGAAGAAGAGTAGAGGAGAAGCTATCTATCCTGATGCAAATTTGACTCTTCGTTTAACTTATGGTAGCGTCCTTCCTTATGATCCAGCAGATGGAATAACTTATAATTATTACACTACACTGGATGGGGTTATGGAGAAAGAAGACCCAACTAGTAGAGACTATATTGTTCCTTCTCGCCTAAAAGAACTTTATGAACAAGCTGATTATGGTGGTTATACCAATGCTAAAGGAGAACTTCCTGTTTGCTTTATTATAAATACAGATAATACAGGTGGTAATTCGGGGAGTCCTGTATTTAATAGTAAGGGTGAGTTAATAGGAGTTGGTTTTGATAGAAATTATGAAGGATTAACAGGAGACATAGCATTCCAACCGGACTTGCAACGGGCAGTATGTGTAGATGTTCGCTATATTTTGTTTATAATAGATAAATTTGCAGGTGCTTCTTATCTATTAGATGAATTATCCTTAATAGAATAAAATAAAAAGTAACGAGAAGTTTAAAAGTGAACTTTTATTGTGTTACATCTGTTTATTAAATTAGTGACTAGACACTTAGAGAGCGTTAAATAATTAATAATAAAAAAGAAAAATAAAATAGTTATGGAAAAGTTTACAGACGTAATAAAATCAGATAAACCAGTATTAGTTGACTTCTTTGCTACTTGGTGTGGTCCTTGTCAAGCAATGATGCCAATTTTAGATGAGTTGAAAGAGCGTATTGGTGAGGATGCTAGAATTATAAAACTAGACGTTGATAAAAATCAAGAACTAGCTCAGGAGTATAATATCCGTACGGTACCTACTCTTATGATATTTAAAAATGGAGAGAATTTATGGAGACATTCGGGTGTTATGCAAGCGAGTGAGTTAGAAACAAAATTAAAAGAGTTTGCCTAATGAGTAAAGTAATACATATCTTCACTTTTTCATTAATTCTGTTATCTCTTCCATTAATAGCTAATGCTACAAATAATGAAGAGAAGGTGAATAAGAAGGGTGAGGTCTTAGTAATGGATAAAGCTCTTTTCTTAGAGAAAGTTTTTGACTACACTGATGCTGAAGAATGGGCTTTTCTAGGAGACAAACCAGCTATAATTGATTTATACGCTGATTGGTGTGGCCCTTGTAGGGTAACAGCACCTATAATGTCGAAGCTAGCTAAAGAGTATGAAAATGATATCGTTATCTACAAAGTAAATGTGGATAAAGAAAAAGAGTTAGCAGCATTATTTAATGCTACAAGCATACCATTATTTGTTTTTATCCCAATGGATGGATCACCCCAACTATTTCGTGGGGCAGCAGATCATGCAACTTATAAGAAAGCGATTGATCAGTTTTTATTAAAGAAGGAGTAGTCAGCACTACTTTTTAATGCATAAAGAAGGTGATTTTGAATATTCAAAATCACCTTCTTTATTTTAAATTCCTTACAAAAAGTAGGAGTATTTATTTTAGAAAATCCTCATCAAAAGATAGTGGAAGTAAATCTCTAATGCTCTTAATCTCATAAGTTTCATTTTCGCCATAAAGAAGAATACGTATGGGGTGATTGTATCTTTTTTCCACTTCCAAAATAACTTGCCTACAAGCACCACAAGGTGAAATTGGAATATCTAAAAATTCACCTTTAGTATAAGCTGCTACAGCTAGTGTATCAACAGCTTGATCGGGATATTTTGAATTAGCATAGAACAATGTTGTGCGTTCTG
>JAAYSY010000090.1 GCA_012518235.1 Bacteroidales bacterium | reverse complement strand
TCTCTTGATGTCGCAACAGCCAATCTGGGAGTCTGTCTATTCCATGCAGTATATAACATAACATAAAGGCCATTACTTGTTTTAGTAACTCTAGGGTCTTCACACCCTCCTGGCCACTCTAAATCTTTAAACTCATCATCAGCAGGATAAAGAACTGGTTTGGATAAACGATTCATTGTCACACCATCTTTAGATTCAGCATAACCAATACGAGAGGTTCTTTTTCCAATTCCAACTGCCGAATTATCCTCAGCTCGGTAAAGGACCACAATATTGTTGTCTTTTACAGTGGCAGCAGGATTAAATGTATCACTTTCCTCCCACTTCATACTTACTCCTTGCATCGGACAATCAAAAGTAGTCACGGCATTAGGAGAAATCACAGGATTTGCTCCTTCTGGCCTCTCAAAAGGACCTAAAGCCCAAGATGGTAAATCACTATCCTCTTTTGAGGTTTGAGTACAAGCCATAAAAAGTAATGACAAGCCTATTAGAAAAAGTGTTTTTTTACTATTCATTTAATTATATTTTAATTCATTTCAAAAGAAGGAGGTATTGCATCCTCTGAAGAAGCCCAATGTTTGTTGGGTTTCTTTCCCATTACTAATTCAAGCTTGCCACCTTTCATTAAATCATCGTGACTAAACCAAGATTTATTCCACACCTCACCATTTAACCTTGCAGACTGTATGTACTTATGCTCAGGAGAGTAATTTAAACACACAATTTCAAATGATTTACCATTTCCAATCTGCATAGTAACCTTTTCAAAACGAGGAGTTCCTATAACATACATTGGTAGTCCTGGTGTAACAGGATAAAAACCCAACTGTGAAAACACAACGAAAGAAGTCAGCCCACCTCCATCTTCATCACCAGGGATACCCATTAAATCATTTCTAAACCATTGTTTCAACAAATTATAAACCCTCTTTTGAGTCCTCCAGGGCTCACCAGCATAATTATACAGATAAGGTATATGCATACTAGGCTCGTTTCCCATTGAGAATTGTCCAACATTTCCAGTATGGTCTGGAAGATTCGCATAAAATTCGTAACGACTCTTACCCAATGGTTCACTAAACATATCCTCTAGTCCTTGTACAAATTTTTCTTTCCCTCCTAAAAGTTCAATTAAATCTGCCACATTATGAGGTACATCCCATCGATAAACCCAACCGTTATTTTCATCATAAGCATGGCGAACACCTAATCCACCAGAGAATCTATAATCAAAAGGCTCTATAAAACTACCCTGTTGATCCTTAGGATGAAAAAAACCTGTTTCTCTATTGAATACTTTCCTATAGTTTTTACTTCGCTCAATAAAATAATTATAATCATCAACTTCTCCTAGTTCTTTAGCAATCTGAGCCAAACACCACTCATCATATACGGTACCCAAAGTAACCGCTATAGGTTGTCTTTTTTCCCAGTTATGAACTTCAGGAATAGTTTCTTTTTCTCCTTGCGCTAATGCTGGAAAATAACCTTTTTCCTTATAAAAATGATCTAACTCACCTGCTGGCTTAGACGACCAAGGTGCTAATGTTTTTTCAGTTATTGCATTCTTACACGCCTCATAAGCTTTTTCTAGATCAAATCCTCTCAACCCCTTTTTATAAGCATCAATTACTGTAGCAACACCATGATTTGAATTCATCCTTCGACTATCTCCCGTAACTTCTGGAAAGGTTGGCATCCAAAAATTATCCATCTGTTCCGCCATCCGTATAAAAGAATTTATCATATTGACCTCCATTTCCGGTTCAATGATAACTCTTAATGGATGAGTAGCCCTATAAGTATCCCAAATCCAATCATCCACATAAAAAGGCTCTCCCTTATCATCATGTATCTGATTATCATATGCACTAAAATATTGACCGTCTTCTGAGATGCAAATCATCCGCTCATAGGTTCTGTAAAGAGAGGTATAAAATACAGTTTTTTCATCTTCTGCATCTCCTTCAATACTTATTTTACCTAGTGTGGAATTCCACAAATCTCTTCCAACCTGGATTAATCTATCTAAATCATAATGGTTTATTTCACGTCTCAAATTCTTTTTTGCTTGTTCTTCACTAATAAATGAAACACCATATCTAACCTTAATTTGCTTATCAGATTCTGAGAATCTAAGCACAAAATGTGCATTTTTTCCACTAGTTAGTTTCTTTGTTGTATCAATACCTCCAGCAACTGATGTACCAACTGCTACTGGCGCTATATCGGTTTCTAAGAATATAAAAACCCTAGTATTATTTTGCAACTCTTGATAGCCACTAATAGTCCTGCCTTCTACTTGTATTTCACCATCTCTAGTATTAAAAATTAGATGTGGGCATGAGTTAATGTTTTGCTTATCAAAATTAATGACATACATTCCTGCTTGATGTGAAGGTGCGTATTTCACCTCAATCCCATAATCATCTAAATCTACTTGATAGTAATAAGGCTTAATTATTTCGTTATCGTATCCATAATTCAAAACACCACCGACATTTTCTAACTCTCCATCAAAAGGGCTTAGGTTAAATGCTGAAGCTCCCCTATGACTTGTTACAATCAAAGGCAGTCCACTTATTCTATTACTGGTGAAATTCTCTCTCTCAGGATACACTCTAACCATACTATTTGGTAAATGTATAGTAGGAAAAGTAGGGACTAATAAATGACTAATGTTACCAATATAAGGATTAACGTAATCTACAGGAGTTTTTGTAGTTGTATTCCCATAAATAAATACAGGAAAAAGAATAGTAATAAGAAGTAGGTTAAAGATTTTTTTGTGTGTGTATTTCATAATATTAAGTTTTAACGTTCCAGCGATAATTTTTTATCTCTGGAACGTTTAGATACTCTAGTTGTTAACTTCATTACTAAATGAATATGGAAAATCTGATTTTTTTATTCCTCTTTTCTTGTTTGGTTTTGGGGACATATTATAGATAATACTTGCTCCATTCATTAAATCATCATGCTTGAAATAGTTCTTTGTATAATTTTTCCCATTTAATTTTATTGATTCAATATATCTATTCTCTTTTTTATTGTTTGTAGATTCGATTTCCACAGTCTTTCCATTTTCTAAGTGAAGTCTTACTTTATCAAATAAAGGAGACCCTATAATGTATTCATCACTACCTGGGCAAACAGTATAAAATCCTAAAGCAGAAAACACATACCATGCAGAAGTCTGCCCGTTATCCTCGTCTCCACAATAGCCATCTGGAGTAGCCGAGTAAAGCTTATCCATCACTTCTCTTGCCCAATACTGTGTTTTCCAAGGTTCACCAGAGTAATTATACATATACACCATATGCTGTATTGGCTGATTTCCATGTGCATATTGCCCCATGTTCATTACTTGCATTTCGCGCATTTCATGAATTATACCACGACTTCTTAATCCCTCCCAACCTGGAATAATAAAAACAGAATCTAACATTTGATTATAAGAGTCATATCCACCCATCAAATCAATCAAGCCTTGTGGATCATGAAATACAGACCAAGAATAATGCCAGCTATTTCCTTCTGTGAAATCCCAACTCCAATCAGCAGGATTAAAATCGTCTCTAAAAACACCTTTATCATCTCTACCTGCCATTAATTTGTGCTTAGGATGATATAAGTTCTTATAGTTCATTGCTCTTTTTGCATAAATATCTATTTCATTCTTAGATTTTCCAATAGCTTTACCAAATTGATAAATAGTCCAATCATTATATGCATACTCTAATGTTCGAGCTACATTTTGACTAACTCCTTTATTATATGGTATATATCCAAACTCATTATATAGTTCATAACCAGCTCTACCAGATGCTTGACAAGTAGGATGCACATTATTTGCACCATTTTTAAGAGCTTCCCAAAGAACTTCATAATCATATCCTCTCAAACCTTTTATATAAGCATCAGCAACGACAGATGCTGAATTATTTCCTACCATAATGTTTCTATGTCCTGGGCTAGACCACTCAGGTAGGAAACCACTTTCTTTATATGCATTTACTAAACCCTCTTGCATTTTGACATTCATGTCTCTATACATAAGATTTAAAAATGGGAACAAACATCTAAAGGTATCCCAGAAACCTGTATCAACGAACATATATCCAGGTAATACTTTACCATTATATGGACTATAATGCATTACATTGCCCTCAGCATCTATTTCATAGAATGAACGTGGAAATAAAACTGAACGATATAAACAAGAATAAAAAGTGCGTAAATTATCTATATTATCATCCTCTACTTCCACTCTACCCAAGACCTCATTCCAGCGATTCTCTCCTTTTACAACTAACTCATCAAATGAATTATCACCCAACTCTTTTAAATTTAAATCTGCTTGTTCATAACTGATAAAAGAGGACGCAACTTTTGCGTGAACTTTCTCTCCTTTAGTTGTAGCAAATCCTATGATTGCTCCTGCATGATTGTCTTTTGATTCTAGAACCCCCTCACTAATATCATCACCCTTGGTGGTTGCTGTATAAGTAAAGGATTTGTCAAACTGTATTACAAAGTAATTTTTAAAATTATCGGGTATCCCCCCACTATTTCTTGTAGTATAACCTATAATTTTATTTTCTGATGGAAGAATTTTAACATACGATCCTCTGTCGAAAGCATCTATCACTACATAAGACTTTTCAGTATTAGGGAATGTAAACCGGAACATCGCAGCACGCTCTGTCGGAGTTATCTCTGTTGTCACATCATGGTCAGCCAAATAAACACTATAGTAATGGGGTTTTGCGATCTCAGCTTTATGAGAAAACCAACTAGCTCTTTTATCTTGATTAAAAATAGGTTCTTCGGTTAATGGCATTATAGAGAATTGACCGTAATCATTCATCCAGGGACTAGGTTGATGAGTTTGCTTAAATCCTCTAATTTTATCTGCTGTATAGACATAAGTCCAACCATCACCCATTCCCCCTGTTTGAGCAGTCCAAAAATTCATACCCCAAGGCAAAGCTATAGCGGGATAAGTATTACCTGTAGAAAGTTCAAATTTAGATAAACTACCTACTAATGGATTTACAAAATCAACATAATTCGTCTTTTTACTACACCAACTACTTATAGAAAAAACAGTTAGTATTAAAAGCAATAAAACTTTTTTAGTATTTTTCATTTTAAATATTTCCTAATAGCTCTTTCATTAACTATTACAAGACTGATAAAGAGCCTATGATTATATAATAATTGTTTCTCTATCTACAACTTTAGACTTATTAAACAATAAAATTCAACGAATCTTTATTGTTACGTTTTCATCGTTAAAAACAAGCCCATAGCATTATCAAAAGGTAAGATATTTCAATTACCTTTTTAAGCTTAAAAATGAAAAACAACCTGTATTCTTTATGTTCAAAAGTCCTCAAAAACAGTTCATCTTTCATTAAAGCCTTTAACTTTTTTACACAAAGCAAATGTAAATAGAATAAAACTAGATAAATAAATAACCCTTTACCTATTTTCCACTTTGACACAAAAATCCACACTTTTGACAAATATATAAACAGATTAAATAGCCACACACAACTCAAAATGAAACCGACACATAAAGTGGCAATTTTACAAACAAAGAAACACAAGATTTAATCTCAGAAGTAACAAGAGCATCAACAGCAAACACACAAAACAAACATTAACATTTTTTAAAACCCCTGAAGATATAGTATCCTAAACATAACACACCTAAAAAAATCCAAAAGATAAAGACCGATATATTTAATCTTTTTATTGTTTTTATTGGAGAAACAACTTATATTTGGCATAAATCTTAACTCATAATTGAAAAACACGAAAGAGATGAAAAAAAATAGACTATTTATACTCCTCACATTTCTCCCTTTATTTCTTTCCACTTACGCATACAATTTGCGACACATATCCAATATAGGTGACTTATCTAACAACTCTATTGAATCACTTTATCAAGATCATAAAGGACAACTCTGGATAGGGACCTGTGATGGTCTCAATGCTTTTAATGGCAGAGATATATACATCTATCGGCCTACAGACAATAATAAAAGACTATCTGGCAATATCATTGATAATATTCTAGAAACGACTAACAATACACTATGGGTCCAAACCTATCATGGCTTAAATAAAATAGAGAGAATAACTCAGGATGTAACTCATTATAATGATTTCAATGAGTCTTTACTCATGCTTAAAGATACGTGTAATACACTCTTTGTTTTACAGCAAAACAACTTTATTGAATATTATAATGAAGAAAAGAGAATGTTTCAAACTACCGAACTTCGCAATGTTATATTTAAAAATATACTATGCACTACTATAGATGCAAATAATAACCTATGGACAGTTTCATCTACTGGAGAAATAAAATCATTCAAAATAACATACAGCGAAAATGATAAAATACAGACACAACAGATTTATCAGACCAGTCATTTCCATCCTATAAAGTATGCTTATCACTCAAATAATGAGATTTTTATTGTAGATGATGAGTATAACTTATATTGCTATAAACTGTCTCTTCGCCACAATGATTTTTTATATAATATAAAAAACACATCAAAAACAAGAGGAGAACTATCGTCAATTATCAGAAATAAAGAAGACATATTAATTGCATATAAAACAAGTGGAATAGTTTGCCTTTCGAAGGATAAAAACTCATCAAACTATAAGGAACAAAAGCTTAATATAAATTGTGGGGTGTTCTCCTTATTAAAAGATAAAAAACAAGATTTTGTATGGATTGGGACTGATGGACAAGGCTTATATATCTACTCCAATGATGCCCATATAATAAGAACATCACATTTGAAAGACTATCACTCTCAAGTAGGAAGACCAGTTCGAGCAATCCACAAAGATAAGAACAACACTTTATGGATTGGAACAAAAGGAGATGGGATAATAAGATTCACAAACTATAATAGTGCTACAACTAACAAAGGGAAAGAGCAAGATATACAAATATTATCAACCAAAAACTCCGATCTTTATGACAACTCCGTTTATTGTATAGAAAAGAGTAATAAAAACATTTTATGGTTAGGTACCGAGCATGGATTAAATTATTTCTCATATCAAGATAACAAAATAAAAAAAGCTAATATTATTAATAACAATCCTGACTCTATCAAATACATACATGATTTATATGAATCCGATTCCACATTATGGTTAGCTACCGTAGGATTTGGAATAATAAAAGCAAAACTATCTTGGCAAGATAATACTCCAACACTCAGTGATATTAAACACATTACCATCAATCAAGGAGAGTTTACTTCTAACTATTTCTTTGATGTATTCCCAGAAAATGATTCAACACTATGGTTTTCAAATCGCGGATATGGTGTTGTTAAACTAAATACAAAAACAGAAGATTATTCTATTATCAGTTTTTCTAAAGAGAAAAACGATAAAACCCTAGATGAAGTCTTTATAACAACGAAAAAAAACAATAAAATGTACTTTGGTACTAGTGGAGGACTTATTGAATATAAAGATACCATAGTAGATGTAATTAACAACCATAATGGATTCCCCAATAACACTATACACTCTATATTAAACGACCCAAAAAGAAACAAACTGTGGTTAAGTACCAACCAAGGACTAATCCATTTTGACTTATCTAAAAACAACTTTAGGATATATGGACTGAATGATGGATTAGGCGTAGTTGAATTTAGCGATGGGGCAGCTTATCAAGACCCTCAAACTGGAGAAGTCCTCTTTGGTGGAGTTAATGGTTTTGTATCGATAACTGGCAATAAACACAACGAATCCACCTTATATATGCCACCTATAACCTTTGATGATTTGTATTTATATGGAGAACACAAAAATATTTTCAACTACTTAAAAGATGAGAATTCCACATTAAAATTAAAACATAAAGAAAACTTTTTCACTCTATCATTTAATGCTATTGATTATTTAAATGCCAATAATTATGTCTATTACTACAAAATAGATGGAATGAATAATAAATGGATTAATAATGGCAACCTAAACACGATATCAATTACTAACATCAAGCATGGAAAGTACACTTTACTTGTCAAATATGTTAATAGAATTACTGGCCAAACAAGTGAAAAATTCTCTTTGCCTATCATCATCCTTCCTCCCTGGTACCAAACCAATACAGCTTATATATTTTATGGTCTTTTAATAGTATTACTTATTATTGGAGGTGCAGAAAAAGTACAAGCCAATCAAAACAAAAAAAGAGAAAAGCTTATTCGCTCTATAGAGGCTGGACACAAAGAAGACCTCTATGAGTCTAAATTAAACTTCTTTACAAACATTGCTCATGAATTCTGTACACCGTTAACTTTAATACATGGACCTTGTAATCAAATTTTAAACAACAACATTGATATTTCTAAAGCTAAACAATATGCAGAAATCATCAATAAAAATGCTCAAAGACTAAATAAGCTTATTCAAGAACTAATTAAATTTAGAAGGGTAGAAACAGAAAATCAACCTGTAATTATTCAAGAAGTAAATGTTAGTGATGTACTCAATGAAATTATTTTTGCATTCAAAGAACATGCACAGTCTAATGATTATAGGTTTTATGAAAAAGTGCCCAAAAACATTATTTGGAACACAGATATAGACTATTTGAATACGATCATTATCAATCTACTATCCAATGCATTCAAATATACTTTTGAAAAAGGAACGGTTAAAATTGGACTGGATGAAATCGAAGATACTCTCGAAATTAAAATTTCAAATACAGGAAAAGGTATCAAGGAAAAAAACATACAAAAAATTTTTGATAAGCATCTTATACTTGAATCTCTTGAAAATGAGACATCATCAAAAATCTGGACAAGAAATGGTATTGGGTTGGCCACATCAAGCAGTATGGTAAAAGCTCTAAAAGGTGAAATAAGAATTGAAAGTGAACTCAATGAATGGACTCATTTTACTATTGTCCTCCCCAAATTAGAAAAAAATACTGAAATAGAAGAACTTCCTATTCTGGAACAACCCTCTATCGATTTCGACACTAAAAATATAGAAAAGGAGATTCTTAAAAAACAGGAGCTGGAAAAGATTGACAAGAATAAACAAACGATACTAATTATTGATGATGAAATAGACATTCTATGGTTTTTATCTGAAGTCTTTACAGACGAATATAACGTAATTACACTAACTAATCCGCTGGATGCAAATAGTATTCTAGATAATATTTACCCTGATATCATTATATGTGATATAAACATGCCTGAAGTAGACGGATTTACAATGACACAAAAAATAAAGAATGACAAAAAAACATCACATATTCCTATTATTATAATATCAGCCAAACAAAACATAGATGACCAAATTAAAGGAATTGAATCTGGAGCCGAAATTTATCTTACAAAACCTTTTGATATTGAATTCTTAAAATCTTCTGTACAACGATTAATGAGTAGGAAAAAAGAATTAAAAGAATATTTTGCTTCTCCTCTTAGTGCCTTTGAATTAGATGAAGGCAACTTAATTCATTCGGAAGATCATAAAATGGTTAAAGACATACAGCTAATTATAGAAGAGAACATACTAGACCCTAATCTTAACGCAGAACTAATTGCAAAAAAAATGAACATTAGCATTCGAAGTTTCTACAGAAAATTGAATGAAATAGGTTGTAAGAATATTAGTGATATGGTTCGAGATGCTAGATTATATATTGCAGAAAGCCTCTTAATTAAAACTAAGAAAACCATCGATGAAATAATAACAGATTCTGGTTTTAGTAATAGAGGTAGCTTTTATAATGCGTTTTCAAAGAAAAATGCATGTACTCCTACAGAATTCAGAAAAACCCATGAGGAGGAAATTGAATAATCCACACAAAAAACATATTAACTATTAAAAATCAATACAAAACTCCTCTATAAATAAAACCACATTTATAAAGGGGTTCTGTTATATACAAACAAAAGTTATTATGGAGTCAAAGGCTTATCCAAAGTAGGAAGTAAAGCAACTCCTTTTTTCTTTTTTCCGTTCATTTTTACAATGACTGGTTGTTCAAAACGAACATGGCGAAGATACTCTGTCTCATTGATGGCCTCCTGACTATCTAAAAAATCCTGATTATATATCCCTTCTCCAGCAGGTGGATTTATTGTAAAATAGCCTACACCAAAAGAGGTTAAGTTTTGAAAGAAATGTGTTCCCTGACTAGGATCAACTTGAAACATCTTTAACCCAGACTCTACAATTAATCTAGCAGAGGAAATATGAGGCCATTTAATAGGAATACCCAACCAGCTATCACTACTCCCCCATCTACCAGGACCAATTAAAATATAATTTCTATTTTCATCCGTCAACTGAGCATTGATTTTTTCTAATTCCCAAGCAATTTTTTGATTATTCGCAGGATTATAATCTTTTGTTTTCACATAAACCACATCAAATAAGTCACGCATCTCACCATGCCCCAAAGAATTATCCGACTTTAATAACATTTCATCTTCGGGTATCGAGCTCAAATCTTCATCCATGACTGCCTTATTTTCAACAATCGGTCTAATTTGCAACAAGTAAAAAACACCTGTTCGTTTCTCACTATTCAAAGTAACAGCAAACTCTATTTCTATAGGTCTACACATTTCTTTGACTGACTTTTTCAACACCAATTTAAGTATATCTGATAATGGAAAGACCTCATGTTGCAATATATTAGCAAATGTAATGACCTTACGCCCTCCAGGATAAATACCATCCCGAATAATTTGGTCATAAGGATCATATGTTGAAGCTAAGAATTGCAATGAGCCATCTTTCTCAGCTTCACGAACTCTTAACTTCAACAAATTGAATCCATCATCAATAGAAAAATTCTCTCCACTGTTTTTCAGATCTAAAGCATAAAACTGAGTTTGCGTTTCGCGTAAGGCCAAATCCAATTCACTAGTTTGCAGAATTTTATGAGGATGATAAGGAGAAAAACGCAATGTTATACCACCATCTACAATGTATTTCCCTAAACCTAAAGCAAGATTTACGATACCTTCATCAGCTTTTTCATCGCCAAGTGGATAAAAATTCAATGACCGAGCCACACCTGACATACAAGGATAATACTTACTTCCATATTGATCTCCTGCAACTTCCTGCAAAATTACAGCCATTTTTTCTTGATCTATTATATTAGATGTTGCACGCATATAAGCTTTACTACTTTTAAAGTAAACTGAGGCATAGACCCCTTTAATAGCATCAGACAACATCTCAAGCATTTCATATTTATCATCTAAATAAGGTATCATATATGTGTTATATACACCAGCGAATGGTTGATAGTGTGAATCCTCTAACAAACTAGAAGATCGAACAGCAATAGGAGCCTTCACGACATTAAAAAATGCAACAAAATCCTCTATTAACCGGTCAGGTAATTTTGCTTTCAAAAAGTAATTTAATATTTCAGTATCTTCAATATTTGATACAGCCACCTGATATAAGTTGTTAGTTTCCATGAACTCATCAAATACATCTGTACACAAAACAACCGTTTTGGGAACCTCTATTTTAGCCTTATCAAAGTCATTAAATTCCGGATACTTTTTCAACATATTATCAATAAAAGCAAGTCCTCGTCCTTTTCCACCTAGCGACCCTTCACCAATACGCGCAAAATTAGAGTATCTATCAAAACGATCTCTCTTAAATATGGCCACCACACCTTGATTCTTCATTTTACGATATTGAACTATCGAATCAAAAATTATTTGGCGATGCTCATTCGTATCCACTAAATCAGTCCACTCAAAAGATTTGAGGAATTCAGCTAAAGGAAACATTGCTCTGGAATACAACCAACGACTTATATGATTTCGGGAAATATGATAGATTAACGACTCTGATGGGATAGCAAAAATAACATTTTGTAATTCCTTAAGATTCTTAATCCGTGCTATTTCCTCTTGGGTTTCAGGATTCCTAAAAACAAAATCACCAAAGCCAAAAGTCTCAGAAAAAGCATTTCTTAAGTCAACATTCATTTTTTTTGAGTTTTTGTCAATGAATGTTGCTCCATATTTGGCTGCGTAAGTTTGATTTTCCAGCTCTGAAGATTGTATAATAATAGGTAAGAAAGGATTTTCTTTTCGTATTTTATCATACAACTTAATCCCAGCCATAGAATCTTTCACACCATCTTTTGGGAAACGAACATCTGTTATAACACCTAATAAATGATTTTGGTATTTCTCATACAACAACTCTGCCTCTTCATAATTTCTTGCTAGTGCTAATTTTGGTCTACCTCGCATTCGAAGGGTCTGTTGATGAGCATTCAGTGCTTCAGTTGAAAACTCCTGACTCTGCTTCAACATAAATTTATATAAACTGGGGAGGATAGATGAATAATAACGAACTCCATCTTCTACTAATAATATAACCTGCACCCCCACTTCATGCACATCATGATCTAAATTCATTCTATCTTCAATCAATTTTATAATTGACAGAAGTAAGTCAGTATTTCCTAACCAGCAAAAAATAGAATCAAAAGCAGATAAATCTTCATGTTCTATTCGTTTGCGTATTCCATGACTAAATGGAGTTAGAATAATCATAGCAATATCAGGATAGAGCATTTTCAGTCTTCTACCAATAGCAAAGCTATCCACATCTCCTAGACCAGGCATACATATAATAAGTTCAAAAGGCATCTCTTCTAAATGCTCTATTGCATCTTCTTCTGTGGTTACTCGCCAAAACCGAGGAGGGTAACGTAGAGAGAGCGAGGTGTACTCATTAAAAATTTTCTCATCTATCCGTCCATCATCTTCTAAAACAAAAGCATCATAAGGATTAGCTATGATTAGTATGTTATAAATACGCTTAGTCATAAGATTAACAAACTGTGTATCTTTGAAATAAAGCTGATTTAGATTCTGTTTACTTAACATAGAGTAGAAGTCTTAGTACTAAAACAAAAATCGACTATTTTATTCAATAAGACAAAAAACAGAACGATTAATATCTTCATAACTTTTGAATAATATAAAGTCCTCTCGTTTTCATATCTTAAAAGCATTATCTTTGAAAAAAACATATATTAAAACAAGATCTTATGAGAAAAATGACCTTATTATTACTTATGAGCGTGCTTTTTATAGCCTGCCAAAATAACAATAAAATGATTTATCCTAAAACAAAGAAAGTAGATACAATAGATGTCTATTTTAATACAGAAGTTGCTGATCCCTATCGTTGGTTAGAAGATGACACTTCAGATGAAACAGCAGAATGGGTCAAAGCACAAAATAAAGTAACTCAATCTTACTTAAATCAGATACCCCAAAGAAAAAGACTAAAAGAGCGCTTAACTCAACTTATGAATTATGAAAAAATAGGAACCCCTTTTAAGAAAGGAGAACGCTACTTTTTTTATAGAAACGACGGACTACAAAACCAAAGTGTTCTTTATGTTCAAAACTCTTTAGATGATGAACCAAAAGTATTTTTAGATCCCAATAAACTTTCTGACGATGGAACAATAGCATTAGCTAATATCTCTTTTTCCAAAGATGCAAAATACGTTGCTTATACTGTATCTCAAAGTGGATCAGATTGGCGAAATATATATGTTATGGATAGTCAAACACTAGAAGTTATTGATGGTCCCATTGAATGGGCCAAATTCACAGGAGCGTCATGGCGTGGAAATGGTTTCTATTACAGTGCTTATGATGCTCCTGAAGCAGGAAAAGAGTTTTCCAGTGTAAATGAAAACCACAAAATATATTACCACAAAGTAGGAACTCCACAAAGTGAAGACCAACTAGTCTATGCAAATAAAAAATATCCTAAGCGTTTTTATAGTGCTGGAGTTTCAACAGATGAGGATTTACTTTTCATATATGAGTCGGGAGAAGGAAGAGGTAATGCTTTATTCCTAAAGCCTTCTGATGATCTTTCGTCTCCTCTAATTACAATGGCAGAAAACTTTAACTACCAATACTACCCTATTGAAGTAATTAATAATAAAATATACATTTACACTAACTACAAGGCTCCCAAATACCGATTGATGGTAACTGATGTGAGTAAGCCTCAAATAGAAAATTGGAAGGAACTAATACCAGAAACTGAAAACGTATTAAGTAATGCACAGGTTATTGGAAAGCAACTCATTCTAACATAT
>JAAYSY010000089.1 GCA_012518235.1 Bacteroidales bacterium | reverse complement strand
TTACCTGTATCTTCTGGTAATCCTCCTGCAGCATCAATAAGCTGCTCAATAGGAGTTCCAATACGAACCAATAGATTTGATGGTGACTTAACGGATTTACCTGTTACTGTCACTAAACGCTCAAAAAGAGGCTTATTTTTCTGTACAGCTTCATATACAGCATATACAGTGGCTACATTTTGAACAATAGAACCTGTTGTAATGGGAAGCTTTCCACTTTCCACTTGTTTTTTTATTATTGCCTCAATAAGTTGCTTTTCTCCTCCTTGAGGATAACGCACCTTCAATGGAATAATTTCAATTCCTGCATAACTTGCAGTTGCTTTTGTCATTAATTCAATGGCATCAGGCTTATTATTTTCTATTCCAATGAAAGCCTTATTTACTTTTGCAGCTTTCATTAAAATAGATACACCAACCATAATTTCCTCAGCATGCTCAAGCATCAACTGATGATCGGCAGTTAAATAAGGCTCACATTCCACCCCATTAACAATAATGCACTCAGCTTTCATCGATGGAGGAGGTGTTAACTTAACCTGAGTAGGAAAACAAGCGCCCCCTAACCCCACGATACCTGAGTCTGCTATTTTTTGTATAATTTCATCAGAAGAAAGAGTGCATTCTTTCACTAATTCATCTGATCGATCAATTGTTTCTTCCCATTCATCTCCATCTACATTTATAACAATAGCATCTTTAGGGTATCCACTAGCATCAACAACTTTATCCACTCTAAAAACCTTACCACTCACCGACGAATGTATAGCGGCTGAAATAAATCCAGCTGATTCAGCAATTTTAGTTCCAACTTTAACTTCATCGCCCTTCTTGACAATAGCTTTTGCAGGAACACCAATATGTTGACTCAACATAATCGTTGCCTGCTTGGGAACATCCAGTGTTTTAATGGATTGATGAGCAGACAATTTATTCTCTTTCGGATGTATTCCACCCCTTGAAAATGTCTTTAACATAGAGTATTATATTTCTTAAGTTTAACTTTCTTCATTATTCTTTCGCCTGATCTGTTTTAGGTTGATCAACCTTCTTTACCTTGCTGCCCTCAGCTTTCATTGTTTGATTTGCATCCGTAGCTACTTTCTTCTTAGTTACAGCAGCGCCCTTCTCATCCTCTTTTTTCACCCGAGGTTTACGAACAGGAAAGTTCACCTCTATAATAGCATTTTGTGGGCATGCATCTACACACTTGCGGCACAGCTTACACTTATTATAATCAATATAAGCTAATTTATTTTTAATCGTAATGGCATCAAAGGGACATGTCTTTACACAAATTCCACAACCAATACAACTCACTTCACAAGCCTTACGGGCAACAGGACCTCTATCTTCATTCATACACGATACATAAATACGTCTCGAACGTGGCCCTAGTTTTCTTAATTCTATGATTGAATGTGGACAAGCTGTAACACAGGCATTACATGCAGTACATTTCTCCTCATCAACCTCAGGTAGTCGTGTTTTTGGATTAATATGAATAGCATCAAACTTACACACATCCACACAGTCGCCAAAACCTAAACAACCATAAGAGCAGTCAGATTCTCCTCCATATAAAGAGGAAGCAATTGCACAGTTTTTAGCTCCATCGTATTCATTGGTAGTTGGTCTATTATCACAAGTTCCATTACAGCGCACAACAGCTACCATGGGTTCCTTTTCTTCTGCATCTAAGCCTAAAATAGAAGCTACGTTATTCATGACCTTCGATCCTCCAGGAGGACAATTTAAGCCATCTAGTGAATCAGCATTAACACAAGCTGTGGCAAAAGCACTACAGCCAGGAAAACCACAGCCCCCACAATTTGCTTGTGGAAGAGCTTCTGCTACTTTTCCGATTCGTGGGTCTTCATATACGGCAAATTTTTTAGAAGTCGCATAGAGTATAACAGCTAAAATAAAAGCGATTACTCCTAACGATATTACCGCGATTACAATCACATTCATACGATTATTGATTTATAGGTTTTATAGTAAATGAAAATTTCTTTTTAAGATAGTCCTGATTAAGCCACAACCATATATAATATGGTATTAAAGTTGCTAACGACAAAAGAGCAGCTATCAATTCATTTTGAATCCAATGCATAAGTAAGAATAATGTGATAACAATCAATAGAAAAGGAATTATAAAAGCCCATAGAACAGCTTCCATACCCATAGACACTGAGCCAACAAGTAGTACTTGATCTCCCTCTTTGTAACTGCCAATAGGACAATTAACTTCTATTATTTTTTCTTTGCTTTCTGCGGATGAGCACATACCTTTTGCACTACAGGAGACGCAAGCGGTAGTTTGAATTATTTGTACGAAGACTTTTCCATTCTTTATGCTTTCCACAGTACCAGCGTGTTGTATTTCTTTCGTCATTTTGCAAAGTCCATATTACAAATCGAGGCAAATTTAATCATAATTTACAAACTTTGAAGTTTTCTTAATGTATTTATATCTAATAAATATTAAAAACAAAACACGACATCGACAAATTGAATCTAAAATAAAACACGCATTCAGTTTGTTTTGCTTTCTGAATGCGTGTTCTATTCCTTTTAATTATGTTTTATAATTAACTGCTTTTATCTAAACATCATATACTTTATATAGTAAAAGAAAACTAGTATTGATTAATTGACTTCCTACCATCTATAATTTAGACCAAAGCTAAGCATTTCTTTTAATTGAAAGTAACTTCTATCCTTAACTCGCCTAGCTCCATCATCAAAACGTGCATGAGCAAATATCTTAGCAGAGATATATCTATTCAACACAAAATCAATTGTATTCTCCCATTCTGCTTCAACTTTCTCATAGTTCGTAAAATAGAACAATCTGGAATTAAGTCGTATAGAGGATATGATATTCCAATTAAAGCGAATATCAACTCTCGAACCTATATCATGTAAGGTCTTTCTATCTTTTTTTAGTCCGAATTGCGTTTCATCTATATCCTTATTACCTACATAACGAAGGTTATAAGAAGCAGGTAAGAACATAGCCGATAAGTTCACTTTTTTATTATTCAACTTAAAGTCCATACCAACGTTTAACGACACATTTGCAGGAGCCATAAACGCAGAAACTTTATCCTTACTATTCTTTTTATAGTTATTAAAAAACTGTGTATTAAACTCTGAAGAGACAGTGTAATACCATCTTTTTGTTGCTCTAATACCTAGTTTTGTTGTAATTCGTAATAAGTCTGTATTGATTCTATACTTTCTTACCGTATCCGAAGAAATTGTATTAAATCCAACTTTGGCCTCAAAAATATTTTCATACTCAACACGTTTTCTATCATTATAGCGTAGAAATAATTGAATTTGCCCAATTAAGTTTTTATTACTCTCTCCCCCCTTGTGCCAATTTTCTGAAATATAGTTCTGCGAAAACTGTAACGAACCATTACCATCTGTCGACCACCAATTCGGTTTTTTAATAACTAACTTTGGACTCTCCTTCGGTTTAGTTTTATCATCGTAGGATTCGGGTTCAAATAGCTTTGTTATTGGAGTTTTTAATGTTTCCTTTTTGGCAGCTACCACATCATATTGTACTTCATACCCCATAATCTGATCTTCGCATTTTTCAATGTATTCTGGGTGATTAACATATAAAGCCAAAAGTGATTTATTGACCGTTTCATTGGCCCGTTTAAATTTCGTGAATTGAAGAGAATCAAAAGGAAGTAACTCTGAAGTATAATCCTTAGGCTTTATAATCCCATCAAACTCCCAATCTAGAGTTGAAAACTCTTCTATTGCTGCACGATAATAGGTTATCGGAATAAATAGCTTATAGTAATCCGGATCTGATTTTATATATCGAGCAGGTACAGAATCATGATTCAAATACTCCAACTGACCAATGTACTGATTATACAAATAAGAGACAGTATCTAAAGTAACCCTACCATTATCATCCTGATTCAAACGAACAAAAAAATACTTCTGTAAATGAGGGGATAAATCTTGTCTAGATACTTGCTTAGGCTGAGGTTCCGTAGTTGTTTGTAACTCCAAAGGAGGAGTATCCTGTCCTACAACGCCTATGCACGATAATAAAAAAATCACTAAAAGCAAAAAACTATTTTTCATAGAGTCTTATTTACAACAAATGTACCAATTAATAGTTATATAGAACAATCTTATTAATAATGTATAACAAATAAATAAGATTGATGTTTAATGATTATAAAGAAATAATAACCTAAATATATAAAAAATGAACCTCTCTTCAAAGTAAAGGCCCTTCACTTTCTCTTTTTTATTATTTTATTTAAGTTATTGATACCCAAGTCTTCTTTTTTTCCTAACTTTGTCCGTTTGAAATAAGTAAGTATTATATGATTACTTTTCAGCTTATTAAATAACACATATACAAGCTTTATGGGAGAGACAAAATATATATTCGTAACAGGAGGCGTTGCTTCATCACTAGGTAAAGGAATTATATCCTCATCAATAGGCAAGCTATT
>JAAYSY010000088.1 GCA_012518235.1 Bacteroidales bacterium | reverse complement strand
CCTTTGAATTTAAGAAATATGTATAGCTATTATAAAGAAGCTCAAATAAATTACTTAAAAAAGTAAATTATTTGAGCTTCTTTATATTGTCTTTAATTAGTAATGGTTACTTTATCATTCAACAGTGAGTTTAATTACTCTACTATTCATTCTGGAGGCTGTAAATCCTTCGATACCTACTTTCATTAAATAATCTCCTGAATAAGTCTTACCATTTGCAGATAAAGAGGAGTTAGAGTTAGGCATTAAATTGATTTCGGTTACTTTATATCTCTTTTGAGAATCTAGACCTTGCAGTTTTATGGGAAATGTTTTCTCGCTGTATAAAGGAAATAAGTCGTAAGTAAAGAGTATTGCCTTGTCTTTATTCTCATTGACATGCATTACAGAAGCATGATTTCCATCATAAGGAGATACCAATCGATAAAAATCGCCCTCTAGAATAGCATCTTTAAACTGGTTATAGTTAGTTACTGCTTGTGTGCAAAATGTGCGTTCATTTTCGGTTAGATCTTTAAGACTAATATCAAATCCAAATTTACACATCATGGCTACATCTGTTCTGAATTTAATACTAGCTTCTTTGTTCCATGTAGTTACATGAGCTGCCATAGATTTAATAGGAAAGAATTTGGAGAAATTCCATTGAATAAAGATTCTATCAATGGGATCTGTATTATCGCTACACCAAAATTCAGTAAAGTACTCAAGTCCTTTGTAATCACAACGGGCTCCACCACCCGAACACATCATCATGGGAAGATGGGGGTATTTTTCATTTAAACGGTCTAAAACATTATACACCCCTCGTACATGATTTATGTATAGGTGACTTTGCTTTTCCTTAAGATAGGGAGAGTAAATATTGGTTATAGGACTATTACAATCCCATTTAAAATAGGCTATGTCTGGATTCTCTGTTAGAATGTTATCAACAACGCTAAAAACATAATCTTGAACTTTAGGATTACTTAGATCGAGCACTAGTTGATTTCTATAATAATAAGTCTCTCTATTAGGTAACTTAATGGCCCAATCGGGATTCTTTTCAAATAATTCACTTTTAGGATTAACCATTTCAGGCTCTACCCAAATACCAAATTTGACCCCTGCTTTTTTAGCTTCTTCTACTAAACCAGGAAGGCCATGAGGTAATTTACTTTTCATTACTTCCCAGTCTCCTAGTCCTGCTTTGTCGTTTTCTCTAGGATATTTATTTGCAAACCATCCATCGTCTAGTAAAAAGAGATCAACACCAAGTTCTTTTGCTTCGTGCATTAATTGGCTAAGTTGAGGTTCATCAAAGTTAAAATAAGTAGCCTCCCAGTTATTAAGTAGTGTAAATCGATCTTCTTTACCATTTTTAATTTGATAGTTTCTAGCCCAATTGTGTAGATTCCTACTTGCTTTACCTATTCCGTTGTAGCTTAGTGTATAGATAAATTCTGGCGTCTTAAAGACTTCATTAGGATTTAAAGAGTATGTTGAGGCATGGGGGTTAATTCCTGAGATAATTCTTAGATTACCTACATTATCTACATCAAAAGTGAAACGGAAGTTGCCTGTCCAACCGATGGTTCCTAGTAATACTTTTCCTTGATTTTCTTGCGCTTCTTGTTCAAATCCTAACTGAAAAAAGGGGTAGGCATACATTGCTGCACGAGACCCCAATTTAGTATCAATTATTTTTTTTCCAAATTGTAATTTTTGCGTACTTTCTTGTGCCTCTTTAGCCCAATCTCCACTATATTCTGTTAAGTAATAAGAGGGGCTTTCAAAACAGAGCATAGAAGAGGCATATTGACTAATCTCAACGGGCTTTTTCTCTTTGTGTTTTATTTCGGTCCATGATTTTATTACATTTTCTTTGTGGTAAGTAATATAGTGTAATGTAACGAAAAGAGGATATTTATCATCAGCCATTTCAATGGATATATGTTGTGTGTTATTGTCTATCTTTTGAGTTTTAGATGATTGAAAGTAAAGATAAGAAGTCATATTGCCATCGTTATGTTGAATAGCAAATGCAGGTTCAAAGAAGTCTTCACCTCCAGATACAGGATAAACTTCCCATCCTCTAGGAGTTACTGAGCCATCAGATGCTGGTTTAGTAATATAATGTGATAGGTGCGTTATATCGGAGGGGTTTATTAGTTTTTCTCCAAAATAGGCTTGATAAAGTCTTCCATTAGGGGCTGTCTTTAATATTAAATCTGTTTCACTAGTTCCCATATGTATTGTGGTCTGTTGTGCATATAGGCAATGCGAAATCATCAATAAGATGATGATAAGATGTTGTTTGTTCATAGTGTTTTTTTGATTTGTTTTAACGTTTTCTAAGTTACTAAAAAAATAACGCGTTGCACTTTTAAATGCGTGTTTATTAATACCTGGTCTTTATAAGAAAAATATTTTATGTAAATAGT
>JAAYSY010000001.1 GCA_012518235.1 Bacteroidales bacterium | reverse complement strand
TTAAAAGTAAAATAATAATAAGAGATTTAAGGTCTATATTCTGTAACAAAATGGAAGAATATGTGATGTTTTACCTCTAAAGTTTTTCTATTTCAATGATTCTATGTTTATTTGTTTGTAATATTGCTTGGTTAAAAAAGTAGTATTATATGGTATCTGGTGTTGTGAATGAAATATAAATTATATGAGAATAAAAAGATTAATGTTTTTTCTATGTCTGTTTTTATTTATGGTTAGTAACCATAAAATATATGGTCAAAAAATAGGTATAGAAACAAATGCATTATACATGGCAACTTCTACGCCAAATATAGGATTAACATTCCGATTGAGTAATCATAGCTCATTATCATTGTTAGGGGGGTATAATCCTTGGGAGTTTAATTCTAACCGAACGAACTCGTTGGATAATAAAATTAAACCTAAGATAAAACACTGGTTAGTTAAACCTGAATATAAATATTGGTTTTGTAAAACTTACGAGCAATTTTATTTAGGAATACATGCTCTATATGGCGATTATGATATAGAGGGTATATCTTTACTTTCTAAGAATCTTAAAAACGCACGTTATGATGGTTATACAGTTGGAGGTGGCCTTAGTATGGGGTATCAATGGGCATTAGGTAAGCACTGGGGACTAGAAACATCGGTAGGATTTGGATATTTGTACCTTAAGTTCTCTAAGTATGAGGCAGGTTCACTTGGGAAGGAGTTAGTAGAAAAAGTTAAGAATTACGTAGGACCTACTGGGGCAGCTATTTCATTTATTTATTATTTTAATTAAATAGTAATCATTACATTATGAAACAGAAACCAATAATTATATTTCTTGTTTTTCTCTCAGTTACAAGCTTATTGTTTGGTCAAAAAACTTTTGAGTTGAGTCGAGTTGAGAGGATGAACATTCAAGGACCTACTGCTTATTTTGATACTTTATATGCTAAAGTAAAAGATAATACACTGACTATCTACTTTGATTATGTTTACAGCGGAAAAATATTAAAATCTAAAGATGCTTTATACTTAACACCAATTTACAAATCTTCTACAGGAGAGACTTTTGAATTACCTTCTATTATTATTAATGGGAGAAAAAGAGCTCCATATTTTAAAAGAGAAAGAGGTTTATTATCAAAAAAAGAGTATCTAGAAACTTTACCTTATAAAGCTGTAACCCTAAAACCTAAAAAAGGACTTCAAACTATTACTTATCATGTTGATATTCCTTTAAATAATAGTATGGATGAAAATGGAATACTTGAGGTACAGCAAATAATACACGATTGTTGTAATGCTTATTTAATAGGTCAAACTCCAATACAGCTAACCAAAGCTAAAGTTGTTAAGAAAAAACGGATGACAGCTCCTGTTCAGGGTGCAGATTTAAATCAGGTTACTTTTATTAGACCTGCAAAAGAAGTAATCAAGAGACGAGATGAAAAAGTAACTATTTACATAAACTTTAGATTGAATCAGTTTGATATTGATCCTAGTTATATGAATAATCAAGATGAGTTAGCAAGGGTTGAAGATTTAATTAGGCCACTGATAAATGA
>JAAYSY010000087.1 GCA_012518235.1 Bacteroidales bacterium | reverse complement strand
TCTATTAAATCTTTCTTCTGAGCATCATGAGCTACTAAACCTATTCCACGTCGAACGAAATTTGTCATATTTATCAGTTTTTAGTTTTTAATTTCTTTCTATTTCTGAGAAGTGTTTTCTTCTCTTTAGATAGTACTCAACTAAAATACTATAATTTTTCCGTTCTTTGATGTTTTCCTGTATCGTTTTTTCCAGGTTCTCTATTCGATCTGCAGAAAACTGGATTCGAATGGACTGATAATCTTTCCGAGCTCGCCATACGGCTTTCATTTTTTTATAACTTCCCGTTAGCAGAAAGATAAAACTTGCGAGGTAATCTAAAAACCAACGGTAGCGCAAGACCTTAACTAACTCCTTATGGGGCATGTTTTTATACAGCATCAAAAGGTTATTGCGGAAATTGAGGTATACCTTACGAGGATTTTCATCACTCAGCGTGGCTCCTCCATAGTGATAGACTTCACTCTGTGGAATACACTTAATTTTTCCTCCTCGAGCTAACAGACGCCAACATAAATCCACTTCTTCCATATGGGCAAAGAAACGCTCATCAAAACCACCTACGGCTCTAAAATTCTGCAAGCGGATACACAAGGCAGCTCCTGTTGCCCAGAAAATAGAGAGTGGATCGTCATATTGTCCTTTATCTTTTTCTAATGTAGAAAACAGACGACCGCGACAAAATGGATAACCTAAACAATCGATAAATCCGCCAGCCGCTCCAGCATATTCAAAAAAGTCAGGCTCTCGCCAACTCTTTATCTTGGGTTGACAAGCAACAACTTCAGGATGAGTATCCATATAATCGATTAACGGATTCAACCAATTTTCGGTTACTTCAACATCGGAATTAAGTAATAAAGCATATTCAACCTCTATTAAATCTAACGCTTTATTATATCCCCCTGCAAAACCATGATTCTCTTCAAAAAGAAGAAGCTCAACTTGATCAGCATAATGTGTTTGAAGCCACGCTACTGAATCATCAGTAGAACCGTTATCTATAACGTAGATAACAACCTCTTCTTGTCTGGTATAACGAACAACGGATGGTAAATAACGTTCTAAGACCTCTCGCCCATTCCAGTTCAACAAAACAACTCCTACTCTATTTTTTTGATTCATCTCTCTTATGTTTCCAACGTTTATGTGACCAGAACCAATATGCGGGTTCACGTTGTATGGTCATTTCCATACGACGAGCAAAAAGTTCTGTAATCTCTCCTTCTTGAGTTTCTTGGGGGGTAGTAGTCAACAAATCAAAAGTGACTTCACAATAACCTCTTTTTAATCGTTTTAACTCGCAATAGAATACGGGATATTTCAACATTTTAGAAATCCGTTCTGCTCCACTCATAAATGCGGTATCTTGGTTTAGAAAAGTTGTCCAATAGCGTGAGTCTGATGGACCTGGAGACTGATCGGTAATTAATCCAATGACCATTTTTTTATTGTCACGTTTCAACTTTAACAACTCTCTACCGGTTGAGTGCTTAGCCACATTATACCCTCCAAAACGTGAGCGTATCTTCAAAAATAGTCTGTCTAAGTGTACATTTCTTAATGGTTTATAGATCTGTACAGGTATGTGAGTAGGGTCCATAACCATTCCCATTCCTATAATCCACTCAAAATTGGCATAGTGAGGAATTAACAATATAATACCTCCAAATTCTTCTATTTTCTGTAAGAACTCACTTTTATTATTGTATTGCATTCGCTTAAACAACTCTTCGGGCGAAATCTTTAGTAATTTAATTTCCTCTACAAAATAATCACACAGGTAATGATAAAATTGCTTCTCTATGGTTATTATTTCTTCTTTTGATTTTTCTGGAAAAGAACGGGTTAAATTCTTGCGAACGACTTTCCTACGATAACCTACTAAATAATAGAGTAGAAAGTATATACCATCTGATAGAATGTAAAGGGCTCTAAAAGGTAATGAGGCTAATAACCACATACCTGCATATACTAAATAATATATTATTTTTGATTTCATATCTAACCTACTATTTCTCCTAAAATGGCCGATCGATCTTCATTAAATTCAATTAGCTTTACGGGCAATATTAAATTATCTAATTTTGGATTTCGTGGTACTTCTACTCGAATATAGTTGGGTGTAAATCCATTCATTGTCTGCTTTGA
>JAAYSY010000086.1 GCA_012518235.1 Bacteroidales bacterium | reverse complement strand
TCTTTCAATGCCAAGCTTAAATCATTTAGGGCTACTTTCAGAGGAGTAGATGATGTTAGGTTCTATCTGTATAGAGTAATGATGCTATATGCTTAATTGTTAAATCCCCAAGAATATGGACTGACCCCGTTTTTTGATAGCAATACAAGGTTAAGCGACACCGCTTTAAACAAAAAAAGCACATCTTACAGATGTGCTTTTTGAGCCTCTTGTCGGATTCGAACCAACGACCCCGAGATTACAAATCACGTGCTCTGGCCAACTGAGCTAAAGAGGCAGGTGGGTAAGCTTTCTATATCGCGCCGCTACGACCCACTACCTTTGCTGCGATCAAGCCCTGGAGGATTCATGGGGAGCTGGCCGTATAGGACTTACCCGATTGCAAAAGTACATATTCTTTTTTAACTACCAAACTTTTCTGAAACTTTTTTAATCTTTTCCTTTCTTAATCAGCATTTCAGGCTATTTAATCGTTCTAGAGTGGTTTAATATCTTATCTTACTTTTCCTTTTGAAATGCAAAGTCCTTCATTCCTTCCGTAAAATATTCTGCAATTTCATTGTTTGCATCTTGATAGATAAAATACCCCTCAACATCATCTAGTGAATCAAGCAGCTTTTTAGACTCCTCTAATCCTATTACCATACAAGATGTAGCAATTGCATCTGCTGTCATACAGTCTGGAGCTAATATAGTTGTTGATAGTATTTCATGTTGTACAGGATACCCAGTTCTAGGATCAATAGTATGAGCATAACGTATTCCATCACGGTAATAATAATTACGATAATTACCTGAAGTGGCAATAGCATGATTGCTTAACTCTAATATTAGCTGTAATTCCGATTTAGAAGCAATAGAATCTTCCCTAGGACGATTAATACCAATTCTCCATTTATCACCTTTAGCATTTAACCCTTTAGCTACAATCTCCCCCCCTATCTCTACCATATAATTCTTAATTCCCCTCATTTCAAAAAAATGAGCTATTACATCTACAGCATAACCTTTAGCTATGGCACTAGCATTTAAAGTAATTCGAGAGTCTTCCTTTACTATCTTTTTGTTATTTAAGAGCTTTACCTTCTTATATCCTGTAAATTGTAATAAACTATCTATTGTAGCAGAATCGGGAAATTGCTCTTTCTTAAATCCAAACCCCCAAGCATTAACAAATGGTGAAACAGTAATATCAAAAGCTCCTTCAGTCAAATCAGAAATCTCTTCAGAGCGATTAAAAACAGTAATGAAATAATCATCTAGTTCCACCTCTTCATTTTTGTTGATTTTAGCTATTATTGAGGTAGAATCAAAAGGAGAGAGTGAATGATTGAATTCTTTTAACAACGAATCAATAGTTGATTTTAATTCATCTTGAGATTGGTAAGTTATATGATATACTGTACCAAAAATCAACCCATCAATAGATTGATATTGACTTGCTTTTTGATTGCTTTTGAATAAAATTAAAACTGTAACTAAAATAAGAAGGGATAAGAATATTAAGTTTTTTGCTGAACGTTTCATAAAATAACCACTTTTAATTTATATATAAATGCTCTATTAGTATTTTCCACCGATAAATCAAAACATCTCTACCTAACAGTTTTATTGGTAGTCTACATAAGTAATAGCTACTTCTTCGATTTCCTACCATTAAATCTTTAGCAACAGTTATTGACAACAATCCATTGATAAGCTTATGGTAATTAGTCATAATTCTACAAGTATCATTAAGATCAAAAAGGAAGTTTATAAATTAAGCTATAGGTGATTCCTATTTTAGACGAGTCGTATTGCCCAAATCCGGGAACATACCAAGGATCTGCATAGATATCAGGTGAACTGGATATTCTGTATTTTAATCGCATAGACCACCCCATATAAAAATTACGATAAATCTTTGCTTGTATTCCACCGACAATTTCAAACCAGTGCATTGTTGCTTTTTGTCCTCTATGATCATATGGAATATCCCCACCCCAAATATTATCAATCAGTAGAGGATTAGTTAATGCATCTCCCCACAAAGGATCGTCAACAGGCTCAGTGTAAACATCATACTTCATCGAACTAGTAGCATAACGTAGCCCAACATATACATGACTAACATCTCCCTTCTTAAACATTGTATTAAAGTCAGCACCAAGTCTTACATAAGGAGCACTGCTTTTATAATGGATACCATTATCACTCCAAGTGTCTGTACTTCCATAGCCTAATTCTAAAGCAGGATAAATCATATTCTTAAGATTGACTCTGATGCTAACTTCAGAGCTCAGAAAGTCACCACCAAAAGCTTTAGCTCCTAACCCAAATAAATCTATCCCTACGTAGGTTCCCCCATACCAAGGAACCTTAGCTGTTGTATCGACTACTATTTTTTGATTTTCTTTAGACTGAGCTTGTATAGAATCAGCACTACAGAACACAAATAGCAGCAAAAAGCTAAGGCCTATAAAATAGCTTGATATTCTCTGTTCCATTATTATTTGCTTCTTTTCTTCTAATATCTATTGAATCTAGTAGTTGACCTCTAAAATATACATCTTCGATTTCTTGTTTCATTTGATAACCACAATCCATAGAAATGAAGTAAGGGGTGTTTTTATGCTTAACAACTAATGTATCTCTAGCATCTTCTATAAGTTCCTCATCTTCTTCTACTAGATAATGAAAAACAAAAACTGTTGAATCCACAGAATAGCGTAAAGGCAAATCTAGTTGAAGTATCCCTTGTTGCTTATTTATTATTATGGAATCGGTATCCCATGCAGTAACTGTTAAATATGGAATCGTATCATTAATAACCTTATCTGAAGTATCATTCAAAAAAGTATAAACTCCACACCACATCATTTGCCTATCAGTTTCCGAGCAATCCTCATCTTCATCGCATGCGCTTAAAACAACTGCAATAAAAGGACAACTTAAAAGTAGAATTAAAAGATAAGATAGTCTATTCATATTATATTTTTTTTTCAACCTGATATTTATTTCGTTCTTGTGAGTTTCTAGATATTAACTCACCTAAAAAACCAGCTAAAAATAGCTGTGTTCCAATAATCATTGCAGTTAAAGAGAGATAAAAGTAAGGTGATTCTGTAACTAATCGATAAGGAAATCCCTTAGACATATTATATAACTTAGTAACTCCCACTATTATTGTTGATATGAATCCTAAAAGGAACATCAACGAGCCTAACAATCCAAAAAAATGCATAGGTTTAATACCAAAACGAGACAAAAACCATAAAGTTATTAAATCAAGATATCCATTAATAAATCGACTTAATCCAAACTTAGTTTTTCCATATTTACGAGCTTGATGTTCTACAACCTTCTCACCAATCTTAGTAAATCCTGCATTTTTTGCTATATAAGGTATATAACGATGCATCTCTCCATACACTTCTATATGTTTTACTACTTCCTTTTTATATGCTTTTAAGCCACAATTAAAATCATGTAGGTTCTTAATACCTGAAACGGTACGAGCAGTAGCATTGAATAATTTAGTAGGTATTGTTTTAGATAATGGATCATATCGTTTCTTTTTCCATCCTGAAACCAAATCATATCCATCTTCCATAATCATCTTATACAATTCTGGTATTTCATCAGGACTATCTTGTAAATCAGCATCCATTGTTATTACTACATCGCCTTGAGCATCCTCGAATCCACAAAAAAGTGCCGCAGATTTACCATAATTACGTCTAAATTTAATCCCCTTAACGGCGTTAGATTTTTCTTGAAGATTTTCAATTACATTCCATGAAAAATCAGTACTTCCATCATCAATAAAAAGAACTTCATAAGTAAAATTATGCTTTACCATTACTCGTTTTATCCATTGGTATAATTCGGGTAATGATTCCTCTTCATTAAAAAGAGGTATAACAATCGATATATCCATAATTATCTTTTTAGAAAAGTCTTAGGTGATCTTTGTACAAAGAGAGCTATAAATATAGACATTAACGAACCAAATATAACATTTAAGGATAATATCTGGAAAGTTATATCTGCTGGAGTTAATGTTGAGAACAAATCGATTGCTTCTTGTAATTGTGAAGTATCAACTGCTGCACCTGCTACTTCTACTTGGGAAACAGTATTGATCATTTCTTGATAGGTGTCCACTATGTGACCATTATCAAGAAACCTAAAGTATATGTAATGTGCAGCTGAAGTCAATATAGATGCAAACATAAACATAACTATAGTAAACAACCAAGCATGTCCAAATTGGATAAATCCTCCGCAGATTTTATTTCGATAACTCTTAGTATAATAATACCCCATAAAAGGAACACCTAATGTGAGTCCTATGTATAATAAAAAAAGAAATGGAACCACTAAGCCTAATGGAAAAAGAATAAACTTTATAATCCAGTAAACTCCCATAAAAGTGCCAAAATGCATAGCATATTTTTGCAATAATTGTCTACCTACTGTCATTTACTTAACAATCTATTTTAAGTTTAATTACAAAGATACAAATAAAAACATTCGATAGGTTCTAGAGATCTGTTAAAGTTAGTTTGTAAGT
>JAAYSY010000017.1 GCA_012518235.1 Bacteroidales bacterium | reverse complement strand
TATTAATTAGTTGAGGAATTTTTATGCAATAAGACCAGTCGGTCTCCTTAGTGTGATATGTGTAGTATTTATAATTAAAAGCTTCATTGTATAAGTCCACCTTATTATTTGCTAATAAAAAGTGTTACTTGATTATTTCATTAACTCTTTCAACAATAGTATTTGCATACGGATTATTATTATTTGTTATACTAGGAGTTTTTATTTGCTTCTAACACCCTCTGATACTCATTACAGGGTTTATTAAAGGGTAAAGAGTAATCCTTCTAGTCTACTTAATCTATTGATTCTTTAATTCTTCCATAGTATTACTTGTTCTAAGTGTAACACTATTTTAGATTGAGACGCTTGAGACGCAAAGAAAATAAAAAAGGAGTCTATTCTTTTTATAGACTCCTTTTTATAATTAAAAAATTATTTAATCTTTGGTTTCGTATCCAGGGTTTTGGTTTAACTCAGGATTACGTTGTAACTCTTGGTCACTAATCGGGCATAAGAGATGCTTCTCTTGAAATGTTGCTCCAAATGGGTTTTTTGCCCCAATTACATTCACAAACGATACAACTCCTTTGTTGTCACTTGAAGTAACAGGATACATTCTTGTGCGCTGTACGTCATCCCATATTTTATGATCTAAGCAAAGTTCACGTAGACGCTCAGCCCAGACTTCTTTAATAAAGTCATCTTTTGATAAAGCTGTTAATTCGGCAGCTATCTCTTCTTTTGTTTGTTTTGTATATGCACGACTTCTCACATCAGCTAGATAACCTACAGCTTCACTTGTTACTCCTTCAGATTGTGCAATAGCTTCTGCTGCGGTAAGAAGGACCTCCGAGTATCTATAGATAGGGAAGTCTTTGCCACTAAGACCTGTTTCAAACATCGCTTCTTCATCCATATATAACCATGGAGCTGGAGCTTTGAATTTAGAAATGGAGTCTGTTTTGTATTCGTAGCTGTTAAAGAAGAATTGTCTTTCTTTAATACGAAGATCTTTATCCGGATTATATGCATTTACAATTGTTGGCATAGGGCTAAATGCATTATTTGTTAAAGTGTATTTAAATATACCCCATGCTGCAGCATAAACAGGAAATGAAAGCTGAGTCCAGTTAGAAGTAAACCCAGAAGTAGAAGTAGTACGTTCTTTTGAGAATATATACTCTGTTAAATTATCTTCCATGCGTAGTATATTATATGCACTTTGTTGGTCTTCATCTACATTTTTTGTCAATGAGTGTTTTCCACTATTAATAACATTACGTGCAGCTGTAGCAGCATCTTTATAGTGATTCTCTTGAAGAGGATATCCACTCATTTGCATATATACATCTGCTAGTAAAGTTTCAGCTGTAGTTTTAGAAACTCTCATACCATTTTTTGTGAAAGCCTCTGATTTCAAAACTTCTGAAGCCTCCTTGAGATCTTTTATTATTTGAGTATAAACTTCAGCAGTAGGAGTGCGCTTCATATAAATACCATCAAGTGATTCGTACGGATCTAGAATTAAAGGTACATCTCCATATACTTTTACTAAATGGAAGTAGTTTAGAGCCCTAAAAAACTTGGCTTGAGCTAATAAAGACTCTTGTTCTCCTGCAGAAAAACCTACTGGATCGTCAATCGTAGGGATATACTTTAATGCTGTATTGGCTCTACCAATTGCGCTATAACAATCTCTCCACAAACTATTCATTTGTCCCGAAATATTTGCTTCTGAAATAGTTAACTCTTGGCTATATTGTACAATAACCTCTTGTCCTTTATATTCATTATCAAATAATCCAGATAGGTAAGATCCCCATCCTATAGTAGCACCAGCATAAACATTTGCATTATAGAAGTTCATGAATCCTGCGCTATACAAATTGTTTACTCCTGAACGTGCGTGAGCCGCTGTTTTATAGAATTGTCCTAAACTCATGTTTTCCTTAGGATTCTCATCTAGAAAACTATTACAAGATATAATCGATCCTGTAAGGAGTAAACTTATAAATCCGAGAAATATATTTTTAATATTCATTATGTGTTCAATTTATAAGGTTATTAAAAGGTTGCTGTTACTCCCAATGTAAATGTTCTTGGTTTTGGATATTGGAAGAAGAACATATTTTGTCCAAACTTATCGCTTCCTTGAGATGTTCCTTCTGGATCAAAACCTCTAAAATTACTAGACTTTGTAACGAATAAGTTATTAGCACTAAAGTATATTCGCAGAGCCTTTAAAGGCTTTATTAATTCAGGTTCAAAAGTATAACCTAGTTGAACCATGTTTAGGCGAAGATATGAACCATTACATACCCAGCGAGAGTCAAGTTCTGAGCTTTGACCTGCATCTTGAGCTGCATTACGTATGGCTTGTGTTTTTGGGTTTTTCTTAGTCGGTGTCCATGCATCATAAAGAACAGATTTATCACCATTAGTTAAACCAAATCGGTCTTCTGTTGAGTGAGTGAACTGTTGAAGGATATCCACGCCTAGTACGTATTGAAAATCGATTGTTAAATCAAAGTTCTTATATGTAAAGTCGTTAATAAAACTTCCAGTAATATCGGGTAATCCTTTACCTAAGATTTTCTTTTTAGCAGAACGTTTTGCAGAACCAACTACTTGTCCTGCTGGAAGTTTTCCACTAGCTGCATCTTCTTCTGTCCAGAAACCCTCTCTTTCATATCCCCAGAATGATGCTAGAGATTCACCAACTCTTAGTATGGTTTGATATCCTGACACCCAGTTAGGATCTGTAAATACATCCTCATTATTTTCTCCTAACTTATCAATTTTGTTCTTGTTATAATTCATATTCAATGTGGTATTCCAACTGAAGTCTGAATTAGTAATATTTGTTGTGTTGATCAACAAGTCAATTCCTTGGTTAGTAATTTGTCCCATGTTTGATGTAACACTACTAAATCCTGTGGAATTAGGAATAGGTCTAGGCATAATTAAATCTTTTGTTTTCTTGTTATAATAAGAAACTTCAAAGTTTAATCTATTCTTAAACATACCAATATCTAAACCAACATCAAACATATGAGTTTTTTCCCATTTTAAGTCTGGGTTAGATAAACGTCCAGGCCAAGCAGAGGGTACACGGTTATCATCTACTAATGTAGTACCAACGCCCATCATAGCTAATGATTGATAAGTTGCAAACTCAGAGTTTCCAGTTATACCATAACTTGTATGAAGCTTTAAGTTATTTATAAAACTCACATTCTGCATAAAGTCCTCATTAGATATTTGCCATGCTAATCCTAAAGATGGGAAAAAAGCATATTTATTATTTTCTCCGAACTTTGATGAACCATCTATACGAGCTGTTACAGTAGCAGAATATTTACCATCATAGTTGTAAGAACCTCTTAAGAAGTATGAATTCATAGCCCACTTAGAGAATCCAGAGCGTGGTGGTTTTGGAATTGTTCCAACTTCCATATTGTTAGTACCATAGAAGTCATCAGAGAAGCCTTCTGTTTCACTCCAATTCCATCTATAGGT
>JAAYSY010000016.1 GCA_012518235.1 Bacteroidales bacterium | reverse complement strand
TTAAAATCAGGGTACTCATCAGTAACTTCCTTACACCAAGTAGCCATTACATCAAAGTCGGCATAAGGATGAGTGTCTTGTCTAATACCATTTATGCCTGTATATTCTATCCACCAAATGCTGTTTTGTATGAGATATCTAGCTACATGCCTATTTTGATGATTCAAATCAGGCATAGACTCAACAAACCATCCTTTGGTTGCAATCTTTTTATCAAAGTCACTAGTATAAGGGTCGTATTGGGTTGTAGTCTTATAACTTGTTTGAGTGTAGTTCTGAGAAAAATTAAACCAGTCTTTAGAGGGCATATCTTGAAAGAAGTGATGATAGCTTCCACAGTGATTGAAAATCATATCCATAACTACTTTGATGTTTTTACTATGAGCTTTTTCAACCAATTGTTTGAACTCCTCATTGCTACCGAATCTTCTATCTACTCGATAAAAATCGGTCACCGCATAACCATGATAAGAGCTAGAAGGCATGTCATTTTCACAAATGGGGTTGAGCCAGATTGCTGTAATTCCTAAATCTTTTAAGTAATTCAATCGTTCCGAAATTCCTTGTATATCACCTCCATGTCTAGCGTATTGGTCGTTTCTATCTATTTTTGTTTCTCTCATTCCTTTGACTATATCATTGTTGGGATTTCCATTCGCAAAACGATCAGGCATAATAAGATATAATACGTCGCTGGAATTAAACCCATTCACAGCTTTTGCATCTGTTTTACGTTGTTTCAATTCATATGGAACATGTTTCTTTTCTTTGCCTTTGCTTAAAGTAATTTCAAATTTACCTGCATTAGCTTGAGCTAGATCAAGATAAATTATAAGATAGTTTGGATTCTCTAGTGAAACAACTTCTTTAATTAAGATATCGGGAGATGAAATAGAAACCTTTGCATGTGCAATATCTTCTCCATATAACATCACTTGGAGTTCAGTATTTGTCATATTACTCCACCAGAATTCAGGTTCTACTTTTGTTATTTTAAACGAGTATAAGAAAGAGGCGAACAGACAAAAACAACTAAGTACAAATAATTTTTTTTTCATGGTTGAGATTTTTAGGTTAATCTTATTTATATAAAGATAAAAATTCTTTCCTGTTTTTAGCAATTCTTTTTTGTTTCTAATTTCACAGCTTAACCGCAAACGTTTTCTTGGTTGAGGCTTGGTGTTTGTGCTCATTGTGTTTTTCAGTATGAGGTTGAATAAGGGTTTATCTTATAAATTAAGAAAAATAAATTCAGATTCCTTTCAGAATTAAAAGGTATCTTTGATAGATTAGCTAAAAAACAGAAAGATATGAAAGTGTTGATTGTTGAGGACGATTCATCATTACGGGAAATAATTAAACGCTCTTTGCTTGAGGAGCACTATATTGTGGAGGTAGCCGAAGATTACAAATCTGCCCTACGAAAAATCAATGATTATTCTTATGATTGTATTTTATTAGATATCATGCTTTCAGATGGTAGCGGTATGGATGTGCTAAAAAAACTCAAAAAGCAGAGTAAAAAGGAGTCCGTTATAATTTTATCGGCTAAAGATTCTATTGATGATAAGGTACTAGGTCTAGATTATGGGGCTGACGATTATTTAGCTAAGCCATTTCATCTAGCTGAGCTAAAAGCACGAATAAAAAGTGTAATTAGGAGAAAACAACAAGGTGGTGAAAAAAATATTCAAGTTGGAAATGTAAAGATTGAACCTGATTCAAGGTTGGTTTATGTGGAAAACACTCTGCTTGATCTATTACGTAAAGAGTATGATATCTTGCATTATTTTATGACACGTCCAGAACATGTAATAGATAAAACAGTGTTGGCAGAATCGGTGTGGGGAGACCATATTGATCAGGTGGATAGCTTTGACTTTATTTATGCACAAATAAAAAATCTACGTCGAAAATTAAAACAAAGCGATGCCTCAATTGAAATCAAAGCAGTTTATGGATTTGGTTATAAATTAGTGGAGCTTTAACTAGCAGATTGAATATATACTTATGCGTCTTGTTTATAAAATATTAATTCGTATTTCATTAGCTGTCATTGTTCTATTCGCCATATGGGGTGCTATCTTTTATTATTCTATAATGGAGGAAGTTGATGATGAATTAAATGATGCATTAGAAGTGTATTCAGATCAAATTATAAAGAAGACTTTAGCTGGTAGAGAATTGCCTCCGCGAATTGATGGTTCAAATAACAGTTATTATATAGAAGAGGTGTCTACGAGTTATGCTAAGCATGTAGATGCAGTGTCTTATAAAGACTCTATGATTTACATACCTGAACGTAGGGAGAAAGAGCCAGCACGTGTACTACGAACGATATTTAAGAATAAAGATAATAAATATTATGAATTAACTGTATATACTCCAGCTATTGAGAAAAAAGATATAGTGGAGGCTATCTTTAGTTTATTGGTTATTCTTTATGGTTTGTTGTTATTAACTTTAATTGTAATCAATGTATGGGTGTTTCAGAGCAGTATGAGACCCTTATATGTCCTTTTAGATTGGGTTAAATCTTATCAATTGGGGGGTAAAAACAAGCCATTAGATAATGATACGAATGTTAGGGAGTTTCAAAACCTAAATGACACCTTAATTCGTCATATAAATCGATCTGAAAACACATACAATGAGCAAAAACTATTTATAGGGAATGCGTCGCATGAGATGCAAACTCCTTTGGCTATTTGTATCAATCGTTTGGAGTGGTTAATTGATCGTCCTGATTTAGGTGAAGAGCAATTAGGTGAGTTGTTAAAAGTAAAACAGACTTTGAATTACTTAGTTCGCTTAAACAAATCTTTATTGTTCTTATCTAAAATTGAAAATAGACAATTTCCAGAATGTGAGACTATTAATATAAATAGATTGATTGAGGATCACCTGATTGATTATAAAGAGATTTACTCTTATAAAAATATAATTGTAAATGTAATTGAGTCTGAGCCTGTTTATTTATCTCTTAACGAAACGTTAGCTATAAGCTTGTTCACAAATTTATTAAAGAATGCTTTTATTCACACTTCTGAAGGTGGTTTTATCACAATAGTTATAAACCTTGGACGAATTATTTTTTCTAATACGGATAGTAGTGGACCTCTTGATAAAGAAAAGATTTTTAAACGGTTTCATCAGACAAAAAAGAAGGAGGGGTCTACAGGTTTAGGGTTGGTGATTTCACAATCTATATGTGAAACATACAACATTATTATTGACTATAAATACACTGATCACTCTCATCATTTCGTATTAACTTGGTAAGTTTTATTATTTCAATATTCTTTTTTTAGGCTGAATACTTTCAGTTTCAGAATCATTTCAGAATCGTATTGCATCTTTGTATTAAATAAATTGAATCAATGAATTTAAAAACAATAGAAAGATGAAAAGATTATTAAGCTTATTTGTTTTTGTTATTACTCTAAGTAATATTTCAGTAAGTGCTGGTGAGGATCGTCCAATACCTCCTGATCAACTACCTAGTAAAGTCAAGATGTTTTTAAATACACATTTCCCTAAGGAACCAATTGCTTTAGCAAAAATGGAAAAAGAGTTTTTGAGTACTGAATACAAGATTTATTTGGTTGGGGGTAATAAAATTGAATTCGGAAAAGATTTAGAGTGGAAAGAAATAGACTGCGAGTATACTGAAGTTCCTGAATCTGTAGTTCCAAAGAAAATAAATGAGTTTATAAGAATAAACTATCCTGGAAAAAAAATAGTGCAAATAGAGAAAAAAGACAAGAAAAGGAAACGGTATGAGGTAGAATTGGACAACTCAATGGAGATACAATTTGATGCTAATTTTAGTGTTGTGGATATAGATTATTAATCATTGAATTTTGTAGGAATTGTTTCGTTATGCTATGATGAATTAATTGTTGAATGGTCTGATTTATTTCAGGATTCCTACAGAATCAGAACGTATTTTTGTATTAAAGAGGTTGAATAATTAACTTAAAAAGTAAGAATATGAAGAAGATTTTATCAATTGCAATGGTGCTTTTTGCTATGACAATGATGGTGAAAGCGAGTGATGGCAAACCAATTAATGTAGAACAATTACCTAAAGCAGCTAAGGAGTTTATAGCTACTCATTTCGTGAATGAAAAAATTGGTGTAGCAAAACAAGACACTGATTTTATGGACAAAGATTATAAGGTGATTTTTGTTAGTGGTAATAAGGTGGAGTTTGATAAAAAAGGAGTGTGGAAAGAAGTTGATTGTGAGCGATCCAGTGTTCCATCATCTATAATTCCATCTCAAATTAAGACCTATTTAAAGTCTAATTATCCTGATAAAGTAGTTACACAAATAGAAAACAAAAACAAAGGAAAGTATAAATATGAAGTTGAATTAGACAATTCTATGGAGATAAAATTCAATAAATCTTTCGAGGTTGTTGAAATAGATTATTAATAAGTAATAGAGTTCTTATAGAAAAACGTAAACTAAATTAGTGGAATATGAAAACAAAATTTTTAGCATTTATTTGTCTGTTATTAGGAGTAGCTTATGGTTGTAGTGACGATGATAACAACAAAACACCAGGATTTTTAAATGATGCTGTAATAGAAGCTTTTAATAAGGATTTTCCTACAGCAACTAACTTTGATTGGGAGAAGAAAAAAGATTACTTTGTTGTTGATTTTAATGTTGACAAGAGAGAACTTGAAGCATGGTATGACAAAACGGGTGCTCTTATTTTAACAGAGGAGGATCTAGTTAAAAGTGAACTGCCAACTGCTGTGATTTCTGCTTTTGAAGCATCTGATTATAAAGAATGGAAAATAGATGATATAGATAAAATTACTCGTTTGGGTTATGAAACTATTTATATAATAGAAGTTGAACAAGGTAAAAACGAGGTTGATTTAGTATATAGTGAAGTTGGAGTACTATTATATGAAATGGTAGATAAACCTGGAAATCATAATAATGAGGATTATATACCTGCTCAATTACCAGAAGAAATTAAATCATATCTTGATAAGAATCACTCGTCAGCTAGAATAGTGGATGTGGATTTAGAGTCCACAAAATGGGAGGTCGAAATTATCGAAAAGGATAATGAAATTAATAGGAATGTAAAGAAGGAATTAAATTTCACCTTGGATACAAAAGCTTGGATTCAAACTGAGTGGGAAGTTAAATCTAGTGAAGTGCCCGCAGCTATAATGCAAAAAATAAAAGAACAAGTGGAGACTACGTATGCTGGATGGAAAATTGACGATATAGATCGTTTAAATAATCCAAAGGGTAGTTTCTTTCAAGTGGAATTAGAGAAAAGTGGAGAGAAAGATATTAAAGTTTTGTTTTCAAGTACTGATGGTGTTTTAGTGGAAT
>JAAYSY010000085.1 GCA_012518235.1 Bacteroidales bacterium | reverse complement strand
TGTTTTAAAGTAAGTAGTTTATCAGTTTTAATAATAGTCGGCATATCGTAGGTATTATAATTACAAAAGTCGAAGAATTCTTTTGTTCGTGGAATATGGTATCTATAAGTATCAAATGTAAAAGGATCTAGCATAATAAAACTAGAATTATTACTTTCTTTTTTCATGACTACATATAGTGAAGTTTGTTGTCGCAATCTAACATCAATTAAATCTACAAAGTGTGTCGCCCAGATAAGGCCGCAATTAATTTTTCTAAGGTATGCTAAAAATCTAGAGAATACTTTATTATCTTTACTAGAGAAACTTCTTGAATCTAATGAGAACATAGCTTCATCAATTACTAAATATTTAAGTGTATTATCGAATGGAACATCAGCGTAATCTTTTATTAAAGTGAATCCTTCTACATTCATATTAGAGTATATATTAACGCCTAGTTTTTGAAATTTACGGGCAAATTGAACGATAAAACTAGACTTGCCAGAACCCTGTAAACCAACTACACCAATTATCATTTCTCCTCATCTCCTGAATTACCTTGTAATTTAAGTCCTCTGAAATGTTTAGCTAATGAATAAAACTCTAATAATTTTCTCATATGTCTGTTTTTTCTATTAGCTTTTTCAACATCAACTAAGTCATCAAGTAATATCTCTAATTTAGGTAAATCATATTTAATCTGAAGAGTACGAAGCAAATTATAAACTTTCTTCTGACCGTCTGAAAAGAATTCGATAGACTTATATAATTCACTTATATCATTTTGTCCTGAACCTTTATAGAAATCTAACATTATCTCATCTAATTTTTCTATAGAATCCATTTGAACACCTACTTTCTAATTAATAACACTAGAAGAAATAGAGTATTTAAAAATAGAACTAATTCACTAATACCAATATCATTTTTGAACAACTTATTGAGAGCAGTATTTTCTATTAGTAATTTATCTGATAATATCTCATATACTTCTTCATCACGAATACTAGCAACTTTTGAAGTGCCAATTCTTTCAAATTGCACATCTTCTAAGGAAAGTTTCGACTTTTTCCTTAAAGATTTTAATGTTCGACCTTGATAGACATTATCACTAGTAATAAGAATATACATAGTATCATCACCTTTCAAATATATCTTTAAATTTTGCTATAAAATAAATGGCTAATAAAAGACCTAAGATAGCTAAAAGATTATAATTATCCAAATATATCAACCACCTTTTTGATTACTTGATATGATATATCTAAGACAATTAAACAACCAACAAAAGAAATTATATAAAAAGGGTAATTAATAATTAAATCATCAATCATTTCTTAACACCTCGAAAAATCAATATTATGAGCAATATAGTCATTATAAATAATTGAAATACAATAAATTCATTAAGATACATAGTCCTGGTATAGAAATCATTAGTTGTATAAACAGATTGTGTTACTGTATTAACGTTATTATCAATAGTAGTTAAATTATCTTTAATAGTATCAAAATAAGTACTATAATCAGGAGTATTAATTTCATAAATAATAACATTTTCATTTACTTCAGGAATTATATTATCTTCAGTAATATTAATATCTTCAGTTTGTTCTTCATTGATTAAATTAATATCTTCTAACAAATTAGTTCCTCCTATAATGAAAAGGGAGAATTAATCTCCCTAATCTTAAAATAAGTCCTTAACAAACCTTACTACTCTAAAACCTACACTAATACCTACTATGACAGTAAGTAAGATCATAAATCCTGATAAAACTGAATTTGAATGAGTAAACATATCTCCAACATTAAAATTAATTTTTAAAGAGCCAGAACCTCCACCTGAAGGTGGTGGATTATTATTATTGTTACAATCACCAGGATTGGGATTAGGATTTTCAGTATCAACAAAATTATTTGTAACACTAACCTGAATTATTTTTGAATATATTCCATATTGGTCTCTTACTCTAACATCAACAGTATTTGTTTTAAATGGAAATGATGAATTAGAATTAGTTATAGTAAATACTCCAACTCCATTATGATCAACACCAGTAGTAGACCAGGAACCGTCATTAATACGATATTCTATATCAGCATTTTCAAATCCTGAAGTAATAGTACCACCGATTACTAAATCAGTATCCTTAACAGTTGACAATGTAGTATTATTAATCACAAATAATGGAGTTGACACAACTGCAATCTTCCCAAACGGAAAACCTGCAGATAATTGATTGTTACTTCTTTTAACTGGACCATACAACTCAACATAAAATATATCGCTATTAATTTCAATTGAAAAATCTGATACCTGGGTTACATAAGTACCATCAGACCTACGAATCTTAATTAATCCCTCATCAAAAGCTTCTTTAAAAGTTCTCTCTGTTAAAGCAGAACCATCACCAATCTTGATTGTATTAGTACTATAAGCATATAAAGTTTTAATATATCTTTCTTCTGAATCTTCAAATTTAAGTTCTCCATACTTAACACCGTTAGGAACATATTTTGTAGAATCTGTTATATTATAAACTACACTAAAACTGCCAATAGTTACGCTTGAAAAAATATCATCAATCCTAAATTCTTCAGTTATAACAGGGTCAACTGAAGTTTCTTGAGCAAATGCAGGGATATAACTAACCAACATCAACATAGATACTAGAAATAAACTAAATAATGACTTAAATCTATATCGACGTTTTTTCCTAACATCATACATAATATTATCCTCCTTAATTAAAATTAAAATAAATCCTTAATAAATCTAACTACTCTGAAACCTACGCTAACACCAACAATTACAGTTAAAAGCACCATAAAACCAGCGATAACGCTATTAGCATGAGAGAACATTTCAGCTACTGAAAACGTGAAATTAAACATCATAATCCTCCTTTCAAAATGTAATTATATAAAAGGTATAAAATCAGTTACAAAACTGATAATACCCTTTATAACACGTATAAGAGCCATTACCATAGATACATAAACTACTAACATTAGCATAGACCAAGGCACGTCACCAATTAAAAACCGAACGTTACCTACTAATTGAGTAAATGAAGAATTTACAAAATCTATAGAATCCAATTTTGATGTTATATTGTTAAAGTATTCAGTTAAATTTAGCAGAACTTCTATAATACTTCCCATGAGTGAAACCTCACTAAAGAATTAATTTTTTCGCTACAAGAAAACCAACGCTAAAAGTAAATAAAGTAGTTACTAAACCAAATAAGGTAAATCCTAATATTTTAAATTCCATTACAAAATCAAGACCTTGAAGAATACCAACATTTGTAATAGGTACAGAAGGAATAGTAGCAAAAGTGATTACATAACCAAGTAATCTGCCAAAAAAAGCAAATATAGATACTAACATAAGTACAAGAGCAGGTATTAAATCTAAGGCTAAAACCTTTACTGTGTTGAAAATCCCAGTAATTAAATCAACTATAAATCCGAAAAATTCAGTTATAGCATCAAATATATTACCAGTCATATCAGGAACATCTGCTTCAGCAAATATAAATGTAGGAATTAATAAAAGAACTAGTAAAACAATTAAAAACCTCATGCAATACAACTCCTAATTAAAATTCGAAATCATATGGATTCTCATAAACTAAATCTGAAATTGACATAACACTTTGTCTATTAGCACCTGGTTTAATAGAATATCCAACTTCATAAACACCTGGTACATTAACAAGTTTAGGAACATAGTCATTACTTAAAGTAGCTTTAATAGTAAAATAGCCTCGTTTACCTTTATCTTCTACCTGGTCTGCAATGTATTCGATTGATACACCACTTTTGACTTCTCCAGTAGTCTTATCTGTAAAGCTCCATACGTTACTACTTAAAATTAATATTTTTGACATAATATAACCTCCTAAAATTTATTTAATTCAATTATAAGACATAATTGTCGTGTTTACAAGACAAAAATGTCTGATTATAAAGAAATAATATTCAAATAAAAAAATAAACAATATAATAAAAGTAAGGAGGTAATATATTGACTTTAATTAAAAGTAAGGAGGTAATATATTGACTTTAATTGAAAAGAGAATAAAAGAAATGGGAATAAAAAAAACATGGTTGGCAGAACAATGTAACATAACTCCAAGACAATTAACTAGGTGGATAAAATATGAAAATATGACACAAATAAATAACTTCATGAGACTAATAAATATATTAAATATTAGCATAGATGAATTAAAAGAAGATATAAAAAGAATAGGGAAATAACCCTATTCTACATTAGACAGATTTTGC
>JAAYSY010000084.1 GCA_012518235.1 Bacteroidales bacterium | reverse complement strand
TATAATGCAAAACATGGATATACAGGCAATGGTAATCCTGCGACCTTTGTTATGATTAATTGTACTGGAACCGGCAATGGACAGAAGCTATTTGATAGAATTACCAGTACAACATCTGGCTGGTAAGCTTATTCTATATTCATAAGTGAATATAACAAGGATAGGAATAAGTAGGGTGCGGCAGCGAGCAAATTTAAGGTTAATAATAGAGAATAATTAAAAAATTATAAGAGCAACGCATTCGGGTATTGGCCTGAATGCGTTGTTTTTATCGATATCTAGATGTGGAATTAGGCTAATACTTATGGGATGAATATGATTTGATATAGAGAATACCTCTTTGTGTTATTAGGTATTTGATGCTATCATATCTATCCAGAATCTTGAAATGTATAAAAAGAGATGGTATACTTTATGTGTTATATCTATAGAGGTGTAATAAATTCAGCGAATCTTTATGCAACTATAACAAAAGTTGTGGTTATTATTACCTAAAGGAATTAAATGATTTATTTATTATAAAGCAAGACGGTCTTTGTTTTTAAATGTAATTAAAGAGTACATAGTATATAGTTCGGCTCTATTTAGTCGCTGTTTTTTATAATATATACGGATTTGGTTTTTAATCTTAGGAAAATCTTGTTACCTTTTATTATATATCGTAAAAAATCCTTTGGACAGGATAATCACTCTCAAGTATTCTATTTTCCAGTAACCTGGTTCATGCTGGGCGTTAGAGGTTTGCTAACGTAGCTCTTTATTATCCCTCTAGGTAGATTAGGTCAGTCACTTGTATTATTAGACACTAGGAGCGAGGCGGAAGGAGTAGTTAAAAATATGAAGAACAATAATTTTTGGAAAGTTGATGTTGCCAATAAGCGATATTCCGTTATGCTTGCATTTAGTTATATTGTTTTATGTATTTTATCCATTACTTTTCTGTTTTTAATAATGTTTAGTTGGTTTAATAAATACTTGCAAAAAGAAATTTATGATATGAGTATAGTACAACTGAATAATACATCTGGTATTGTTAATAATCAGTTTGATTATTATCGAACCGTTCTTCAGAATATGTTTCAGGAACCTAGTATAAAAACTTCTTTGTATTCCGAGAAGTATGATCCACTAAATGAATGGAATATTAGTCGATATCTCAATTACGCTTTAAATAATGATGGTTGTATTGATTATAGTGCAATATATCAAAATGGAAAGTTAAAACAGATTGTTGGATCTGTTCACCCTAGTGACGAAGAGCAACAAGAACTGGTGGATTACTTACTACAATCCCATAACGACAAAGATATTTTTTACATAAAAAATGACCGAGATTCTCATAACCGATTATTTTTATTTCGTATGGAAAGTGATGTTTTTGGTAAAGCCCCTCAAAGAGGAATCCTTTTCGCCATTAATCAAGAAAAACTTTCCAATAACATTTTGTCGAAAACAGATGAAAAGCATGGCTATTATGTATTTGATAAACAGGGAAATCAGATCATTCATCAAGGTAACTTTCAAGATGATTTATTACAAAAAATATGGGGTAAC
>JAAYSY010000015.1 GCA_012518235.1 Bacteroidales bacterium | reverse complement strand
CCTTTATAAATCCACTTTAATTTAGAAAAATCACAATCAGTAATTTGAGCATCTCATTTAGATTTTGTTTATTCATCCTAGATTAATTTATAAAAGTAAATTTAAAATGTCAAAAATAACCACAACACACAAGTTTTCAAGAAATGTAGAAGATGCTTTCATTAAGGCTTTAGAGAAGTTTAATGGTGATATTATGCTAATAGAAGTTGAAATGAATGACACAAGGGATAGTACAACTTATGAAGCTTCACTTGATCTTTTAATCAATAAGAATAGATACACTTTTATTGTAGAGACATCCGATGGAGATTTATACAACAAATTTAGCTCTTTTGATATGGGAAATACTCCTAGTGATGATATTCTAATTAAGCTAGTGAATATTGTATTGAGCGATTCAAAAGTTTTGAGGGAGATAGAATCATTGGTATAATGTCCTGTTTGTTTATTTTGTTATCCTAATATTATTTGATTGCTCTGTTTTCTTTGAGTAAGTATATAGTATGACTAGGTCAAGACATCTATTTGGCCTAGTCATATGTGCAGTTTGCCCTAGACCTAGTCTATGAAGGGTTTAGGGTTTTTTTATGTTCTATTTAATCTTCTATAGTGTAATAGTTTTTTTGTGGATAATAGGCTTTTTTTTATGTTAAAAGCTTTATATAGGTAGCAAAAAGGTTAATTCACTTGATCCTTTTTTTGTTTGAGATTCCATATACAATTAAGTTTGCTATAATTCATAGTTATAACCTTAATTAAATTATATTTTATAAGGAAAGTGTTAAAAATGAGTTCTTGACATCTTCAATATTTAAATGATGTTATAAAACATATGAAATGATGCTACTTATTTGGATGATAAGTCAGATGGGTGTATATTTGCATTGTGTTTTTCATAGTATTAGATTTAAGGTTAACGAAAAAGATTGGGGCATAGCGATGCTCCATCTTTTATTTTAAACCGAATTTGCCTATTTGAATCTTGGATTGTATTTTGACTAATCTATAAAAAAATCCACTTTTACGTTTAGTTTATTTCTGTGACTTTATTTACTTCCTTTCTTTCTATAATCTTGTTTTAGCTACATATTCATCTTCTAATATTCTTGACTCTAACAATAAAATAAAACAACAAAAAGATGTTATAATAAATAGCTTTATAGTTGGTGTCTTTGCTTTTTTTATCGAACTTAAAGAATCTATTCATCTTAATATCTACGACTATGAAAAAGAATCTTTTATTTCTTCTAGCATTTGTTTTAAGTTTTAGTTTGATTGCACAAGAAAGGAAGTCATTACTAGAGTTACAGCAAGATTTTATTGATTTAAAGTTTGGAATGTTTATTCATTTCAATATTCCTACTTTTATGAACCAAGATTGGGCCGATCCCGATGCATCTCCTTCTCTATTCAATCCTCAAAAAATGGATTGTAGTCAGTGGGCGGAAACAGCAAAAAAAGCAAATATGACGTATGGATGTTTGACTACCAAACACCATAGTGGTTTTTGTATATGGAATACAGAAACAACCGATTATAATGTTATGAATAGTCCCTTTGGTAAAGATGTTGTTAAAGAGTATGTTGATGCTTTCCGATTGCAAGGATTAGAGGTGATGCTTTATTATTCTATATTAGATACTCATCATAAATTACGTCCTGGATTTATAACAAAAGAACATGTGGAATTGGTGAAAAAACAATTAGTTGAACTTTTGACTAATTATGGAGAGATTAAGGCATTAATTATAGATGGTTGGGATGCTCCTTGGTCTCGTATATCTTATGATGATATTCCGTTTGAAGATATCTATTATTTGGTTAAATCTATACAGCCTAATTGTTTAATAATGGATTTGAATGCAGCTAAGTATCCTGGTGAAGCTTTATTCTATACAGATATAAAATCATATGAACAAGGCGCTGGACAGCATATATCAAAAGAGCGTAATTGTTTGCCTGCCTTATCATGTTTGCCTATTAACTCATCTTGGTTTTGGAAGTCTGATTTCCCAAATTCAGAAGTGAAATCTCCTGAAGAAATAGTGAATGAAAATATTATTCCATTAAACAACTCATATTGTAACTTTATATTAAATGTGGCTCCTAATAGAGATGGACTCATAGATCAGAATGTTATAGAAGCTTTGGAAGAAATAGGAAAATTATGGAGAAATAATCCAATAGATAATAAATTAGTGGGGGTTAAATCACCCATTATATCTTATAATATGGCAAAAAATAAGCCCATCAACTCGAGTTGGAGTAATGATATGTATATTATGGATTTTGCCAATGATGATAATTTTAATTCGGCATGGATTTCAAATGAAACAATCAGTCAACCTTGGCTTGAAGTTGAGTTAGCTATTAGAGAACAAGCTTTTAATATGATTACGATAGCTCAACGAGGGCATAATACATTTAGTAATTATAAGTTAGAATATTGGCATAACAACAATTGGATTACTCTTTTTGAAGGAGATAATAAGGATATTATTAAAATTCATCGTTTTCCTAAGGTGTGGGGTAGTAAAGTTAGAATTATTATTAATAAACAACATACACCACCTGTTATAAATGAGTTTGGGGTATATGCTGAAAGGTTGTAGTTTGATAGCTAAAATAATGTTCGAGTTATGTTTCATTGCAACAATGAAAATAGAGGATTAAATATAGTCCTCTATTAGATATATAGAAAAAGTGTACATAACTAAAAAAGACTTTAATAGAGTAGAGCTGTATCTATTAAAACAACTTACTATATATTCATTTTGTTTTGAATAGGCTTTACACTAATTTTGCTTTAATCAAGAGATATAAGACAGAAAAATAAAATAAAAAACAAGAATGAAAAAAGCATTAATATCAGGTATTACGGGGCAAGACGGTTCTTTTTTAGCTGAATTTTTATTAGAAAAAGGATATGAAGTGCATGGAATAATTCGTCGTTCATCTTCTTTTAATACAGGTCGTATTGAGCATTTATATTTCGATGAATGGATTCGAGATATGAAAAGAGATCGTTTGGTGGAGTTGCACTATGGTGATATGACCGATAGTAGTTCATTAATACGTATTATTCAGCAAATACAACCCGATGAAATTTATAATTTAGCTGCACAAAGTCACGTTAAGGTTTCGTTTGAAGTTCCAGAATATACTGCAGATACTGATGCTTTAGGAACACTTCGTATGTTAGAAGCTGTTAGAATTTTAGGTTTGGAAAATAAAATCCGTATTTATCAGGCTTCCACATCTGAACTATATGGAAAGGTTCAAGAAGTTCCACAATCAGAAACAACACCCTTTTACCCACGATCTCCTTATGCCGTAGCAAAACAATACGGATTTTGGATCACTAAGAATTACCGTGAAAGCTATGGTATGTATGCAGTAAATGGTATTCTTTTTAATCATGAAAGTGAACGAAGAGGAGAAACTTTTGTAACACGAAAAATAACGTTAGCAGCAGCTAGAATAGCACATCAATTACAAGATAAACTTTACCTTGGGAATTTAGATGCTAAACGCGATTGGGGGTATGCTAAAGATTTTGTGGAGTGTATGTGGTTAATGCTTCAACAAGAAGAACCCGAAGATTTTGTAATTGCTACTGGTGAAATGCATACGGTTAGAGAGTTTTGTACGTTAGCTTTTAAAGAAGCTGGAATAGAGTTAGAGTGGCAAGGAAAAGGATTAGATGAAAAAGGAATAGAAAAATCAACAGGACGTACTTTGGTTGAGGTTTCTCCTAAGTATTTTAGACCTGCTGAGGTGGAACAACTGCAAGGAAATCCTAATAAAGCAAAAACTAAATTAGGATGGAATCCTAGAATGACTAGTTTTAATGAGTTGGTGCGTATTATGGTAAAACACGACTTAAACAAAGTTAAACCCTCTAAATAAAAGAGTATTATTATATGAGTATTGCAAAAACTTCAAAAATATATATAGCTGGGCATAAGGGACTTGTAGGCTCTGCTTTATGGAATAATCTTAAAAAGAAAGGATACACCAATTTAATAGGAAAAACTCATAAAGAGCTTGATTTATTAGATGGTCTTGCTGTAAGAGCATTTTTTGAGCAGGAGAAGCCAGAGTGTGTTTTTCTTGCTGCTGCACATGTAGGTGGTATTATGGCCAATAATACGTATCGAGCAGATTTTATTTATAAAAATATGCAGATACAACAAAATGTTATTGGTGAGAGTTTTCGGACAGGTGTGAAAAAACTTTTATTTTTAGGAAGTACCTGTATCTATCCTCGCGATGCCAAACAACCCATAAAGGAGGAGTATTTATTAACAGGTCCATTAGAATACACCAATGAGCCTTATGCAATAGCTAAAATTGCAGGATTAAAAATGTGTGAAAGCTTTAACTTGCAATATGGTACAAATTACATAGCAGTGATGCCTACAAACTTGTATGGTCCAAACGATAACTTTGACCTAGAAACAAGTCATGTTTTGCCTGCTATGATACGTAAAATCTATTTAGCCCATTGTTTGCGTAATGACGATTGGGAAGCTATTACTAGAGATCTAAATCATCTTCCTGTTGGCTCTATTGATGGGGATTCATCTAAAGAAACCATAGAAAAAGAACTATCAAGACAGGGTATTTATTCTGATAGAGTTGAATTGTGGGGGACTGGAACACCTCTCCGCGAGTTTCTTTGGAGTGAGGAAATGGCAGATGCTTGTGTTTACATTATGGAGAATGTGGATTTTAAAGACACTTTTGATAATAATACGAAGGTAAGAAATTGCCATATTAATATTGGTACAGGAAAAGAAATTACAATTCGTAATTTAGCAGAGCTCATCATCGAAACTATAGGATACGATGGAGAGTTGATTTTTGATAAATCAAAGCCAGATGGGACAATGAGAAAATTAACAGATGTAAGTAAGTTGAATTCACTAGGATGGACTCATCGTATTGATATTCAGGAGGGTATACCTCGTTTGTATGAGTGGTATTTATCATCGAAAGCGAATTAAACGACATTTTTATAAGTTTAAATTTGTGATTTTTGTAATAAGAGGTATATTTGCTCAGTTTTAACCGATATGTGCAAATAATGGAACAAAGCTTTATAGCGTTTATAGAGAACAGTATTAAGAAAAACTGGGATCTAAATGCATTAACAGATTATGACGGTGCAACACTTCAATATCGAGATGTAGCCCGAAAAATAGAGAAAGTACACATTCTTTTAGAAGAAAGTGGAATTGAAAAGGGTGATAAGATAGCGATTTGCGGAAGAAATTGTTCACATTGGGGAGTGAGTTTTTTAGCAATTCTTACTTATGGGGCAGTTGCCGTACCCATTTTACACGAGTTTAAATCGGATAACATTCATCACATAGTAAACCATTCTGAATCAAAGTTACTTTTTGTAGGAGATGTAGTTTGGGAAAACTTAAATGAACGTGCTATGCCTCTTATTGAGGGAGTTGTTATGATGAATGATTATTCCCTTTTAGTGTCACGGAGTAAAAAATTGACTAGAGCTCGTGAACACTTAAATGAGTTGTTTGGGAAAAAATATCCTAAAAACTTTAGAGTAAAACACATTAATTACCATAAAGACCACCCCGAAGAGTTAGCGATTATTAATTATACTTCTGGAACGACTAGTTTTTCCAAAGGGGTAATGTTACCTTATCGTAGTTTGTGGTCTAATACTCAGTTTGGATTTGATGTGTTAGAGCTGAATCCTGGAGATAAAACAATTTCCATTTTACCTATGGCTCACATGTATGGAATGGCCTTCGAGTTTTTATATGAGTTTGCTGTAGGAGCTCACATCTTTTTCTTAACAAGAATGCCAAGTCCTAAAGTGATATTTAAAGCCTTTAGTGAAATCAAACCTAAAATTGTGGTATCTGTACCTTTAATTATCGAAAAGATTATTAAAAAGAATGTGATGCCTAAGTTGGAAACACCAACTATGAAACTTTTATTGCGTTTACCTTTAATAAGTGATAAAATAAAAGCTTCTGTAAGAGATAGAGTTTGTGAAGCCTTTGGAGGAAACTTTTATCAAATTATAGTAGGAGGTGCAGGACTGAATAAAGAGGTGGAAGAATTCCTTAAAATGATTGAAATACCTTATACTGTGGGATATGGAATGACTGAGTGTGGACCGATTGTTTGTTATGAGGACTGGAGTAAATTTAAACCTGGTTCATGTGGTAAACCTGCTCCACGTATGGAGGTGAAAATACTTTCTCCTGATCCCGAAAACATACCAGGTGAAGTTGTTTGTCGTGGTCCTAATGTTATGTTAGGATATTATAAGAATGATGAGGCTACTGCTGAAGTTTTAGATGAGAAAGATGGGTGGCTTCGTACGGGTGACTTAGCTCTTATGGATGCTGAAGGGAATGTTACTATTCGTGGGCGCAGTAAAAACATGTTATTAGGGTCTAACGGACAAAATATTTATCCAGAAGAAATAGAAGATAAATTAAATAACTTACCTTTCGTAGCAGAAAGTATTGTTGTTCAGCAAGGTGATATCTTAGTAGCTTTAATTTATCCTGATTTTGATGATATGTTTGCTCATGGAGTAAAAACAACAGAAGTAGAGGAAAAAATGGAGGAAAACAGAGTAGCATTAAATGAAATGTTACCTGCTTATAGTAAAATAGTTAAAGTTAAGGTTTACCCTGAAGAATTTGAGAAAACGCCTAAAAAGAGTATCAAGCGTTTTTTATACCAAGAAGCTAAAGGTTAAGTGTTTCAATTAAATAGGTTTTCCTATGATAAGAAAAATAAATTTACTAACAGCAGTTTTACTATTAACTGCTGTTAGTGTATTTGGACAAAAAAATAGTAGTGGAGGACTTAACTTTTCTATTTGGAAAAATGTAAGCACTCAAAAGAATTTACCTGGCCGAAAAGCTTATTTGAATTTAGGTGTTTTAACTCATGTGAATGAGTTGAGAGGGTTAAGTTTTAATATTATAGGCAGCAGGGCATATGGTAATGTATATGGACTTCAAACTTCTGGATTCTTAAATCAAGCAGCTATGAATGCCTACGGATTGCAATTAGCAGGTATATCTAATATTACTGCTGGAGATTTTTCAGGCATAGGACTTGCTGGATTTGTTAATTTAATGGTGGGGGAGTCTAAAGGTATTACTGTAGCTGGATTATCTAATATAAATGGGTATTCTCATTCTGGCTTAAATATAGCTGGTCTTGTTAATGTTACAGGTTATAAAGGTACTGGAATTGATCTAGCTGGACTTGGAAACGTGAGTGCTGTAGAGCATCGCGGATTGATGATAGGTGGTTTTACTAATGTTACTGGTGAAAGTATATATGGAATACAAATAGCTGGATTAACCAACATTAATGGAAAGGATATGCATGGTGTGCAAATTTCACCTTTTAATGTTACTGTTGGGGGTAAAGGACTTCAGTTGGGATTAGTAAACTATCATGGAGGAGATGATTTTAAGGGGTTTCAAATGGGACTAGTAAACGTTAATCCTTCTACTAAAGTGCAATGGATGATTTATGGTGGTAGCTCCACGAAAGTAAATACTGCAGCACGATTTAAGAATGACTTGTTTTATACTATCTTAGGTGTAGGAAGTCATTATTTAGATTTTGGGGATAAGTTTTCTGGTTCTTTGTTTTACCGAGCTGGTTTAGG
>JAAYSY010000083.1 GCA_012518235.1 Bacteroidales bacterium | reverse complement strand
TTTTTGTGATCCGTCTGGGACTCGAACCCAGGACCCCAACATTAAAAGTGTTGTGCTCTACCAACTGAGCTAACGAATCAGCCTTCTTTATTGCTGTTAAGCGATTGCAAAGGTATGATATTTTATTTAAAGACCAAATTATTTCAGACTTTTTCTTATGTTTGTCCAGAAATCAATTTAAAATAAGAATAAAAAGGTATGTCAGACGATAAGAAAGTTATTTTTTCAATGGTGGGGGTAAGTAAAACTTTTCCTCCTCAGAAAACAGTTCTGAAAGATATTTATCTTTCTTTTTTCTATGGTGCCAAAATAGGTATCATAGGATTAAATGGATCGGGAAAATCTACATTACTTAAAATTATAGCAGGTGTAGAAGAATCTTACGATGGTGAAGTTGTAATCTCTCCAGGGTATAGTGTGGGTTATTTAGAACAAGAACCACAATTAGATGAAAATAAAACCGTAAAAGAGGTTGTAATGGAAGGGGTTCAATCTACTGTTGATACCTTAAATGAATACGAAGAGATTAATCAGAAGTTTGCATTACCTGAATATTATGAAGATGCAGAGAAAATGGAAAAGCTCTTTGCTCGTCAAGCTGTATTGCAGGATATGATTGATTCTACAGATGCTTGGAATTTGGATAGTAAATTGGAGCGTGCTATGGATGCTCTTCGCTGTCCACCAGAGGAACAACCTATAAAAGAATTGTCAGGAGGAGAACGTCGTCGTGTAGCTCTATGTAGATTATTACTTCAAAAACCCGATATCTTATTATTAGATGAGCCAACCAACCATTTAGATGCTGAGTCTATCGATTGGCTAGAACAACATTTACAACAATATGAAGGAACTGTAATTGCTGTAACTCATGATCGTTATTTCTTAGATCATGTAGCAGGTTGGATTTTAGAGCTTGATAGAGGAGAAGGAATTCCTTGGAAAGGAAATTATACTAGCTGGTTAGAACAGAAATCTAAACGAATGGAGATGGAGGAAAAAACAGCAAGTAGAAGACGAAAGACATTAGAGCGAGAGTTAGAGTGGATTCGTATGGCACCTAAAGCGCGTCAAGCAAAAGGAAAAGCTCGTTTAAACTCTTATGATAAGTTGTTGAATGAAGATGTGAAAGAGCGGGAAGCCAAGCTAGAGATTTTTATTCCTAATGGTCCCCGTTTAGGTAATAAAGTAATTGAAGCTAAAAATGTAGCAAAAGCATATGGTAATAAATTGCTTTTTGATGATTTGAATTTCACATTACCACCTAATGGCATTGTGGGGGTTATTGGTCCTAATGGTGCAGGTAAAACGACTCTCTTTCGTTTAATTATGGGATTAGAGCAAGTAGATGCTGGTGAGTTTGAAGTGGGAGAGACTGTTGAAATAGCTTATGTAGATCAACAACATAGAGATATTGATCCTGAAAAGACCGTATATGATGTTGTGTCACAAGGAAATGAAGTGTTAAATTTAGAAGGGCGTGAAATAAATTCTAGAGCTTACCTTTCTCGTTTTAATTTCTCTGGATCTGATCAACAAAAACTTTGTGGTGTGTTATCTGGTGGGGAACGTAATCGATTACATCTTGCTATGGCACTAAAAGAACAAGGTAACGTATTATTATTAGATGAGCCAACCAATGATATTGACGTAAATACTTTACGTGCGTTAGAAGAAGGATTAGATAGTTTTGCGGGATGTGCTGTGATTATTTCTCACGATCGTTGGTTCCTTGATCGTGTTTGTACACATATACTAGCTTTCGAAGGTAATTCTGAAGTCTTTTATTTTGAGGGTTCTTACTCTGAATATGAGGAGAATAAAATAAAGCGATTAGGTGACGAGGGTCCTAAACGTGTCCGTTATAGAAGACTTACACAAGATTGATTTTATGAAAGTGATGATTTATTATTTAAAGGGATTAGTAATTAAATAGTAAATTTGTTGGTTAATATATAAGTAAGGTTAATTCTCTTTTAAAAATAAATAATAAAGGAGGTTAGCCTTATTTTTTTATATAAAGAAAGGAGAAAAATGTGGTTCTATTATGTCTAGGACAAATGATCTATATGCCCTAGGCAAACACACCATGTGTCCTAGTCAAATAGATAAGATGAGTAAACAGGGTGGATATCGTTATTTAGTCTTTATCAGTATTCGCTTGTTTTGCTTTATTTTTTTATAAAAGCAGGTGAAAAAAGAAGTATTAAATCTAGACTTTATCGTTTTATTAAAACAGAATCCTTTGATTAAAGTAGTAATGATATTAAGAAAAGTCGAACTCTTGTGTAAAGCGGGTTTCGTTGAAAATAGCTAGAACCTCAAGTAATAATTATAGGCTTATCATGAT
>JAAYSY010000014.1 GCA_012518235.1 Bacteroidales bacterium | reverse complement strand
TTTGGACATCACCACACGGCTATTTATGGTTTAATTGTTGGTATGGGTATTATGGCTTTTAGCTTACTACTTTTTATGTAAACACGTTCACTATAATATTCTAACATTCAGAGTTGATTTTATTCAAGTTTTGGGGTTCCTTTAAACGCCCCAACTCTTGCTTATTAAACTACACAAGAATAATAGTCCGTTGATACTACAACCGAATGGATACTTTATTTTTTAGAGCATATCGTTCAGATACCCTTTCTGTTTTAGGATAGAAAGTAAAAATAATACGCCATTTATCCGATTGATATCTAAATCGCCTTCCACTAATCCCCTTTTCAATGGCTTTTATCTTATCTTCTAAAAACAGAAAAAGAGTAGCGGGTACTACCTCTCCTAACTGAGTACAATGAACTAAAATAAAAAAAGGGTGTGTGTCACTAAACAAAGCTACTTGTTCTAACAACTCTATAAAAATGGGTGTTGTGGTAACAACAGGACTATTAAAATAGGTAGTTGAAGAAGAAAAGTGCTTCGGTTTCATAAGGATACGTTGAAAGAGTTATTTTTTCTCTCTAAACACCTCTTGTAAACGTCCGTAAGCATCGAACGATTTTCTTGAAGCCAATCGGATAGTGATAATTAAAGAGAGCATAGAAGCCGAGAAACAAATGACAGTAATCATCATTTGATATTTTATGGCTACATCGGGAGAACTTCCCCCTAATATTTGTCCTATCATAGTACCAGGAAGTGCAACCAATCCTAATACCGACATATTAGCAATTAAAGGACTGAAAGCCTTTACCATAGCTTCGCTAATAAAAGGTGCTTGAGCCTCTGAACGTGTCGCTCCATTTCCTAATAGATAACTATAAAGTTGCTGTTCACGTTGCAATCCGCTATAAAACGTATTTAAGGCAATAACATTACTTGAAAGCATATTTCCCATAATAATACCAAATATTGGTATAAAGTATTGTGCACTAAATACATTGTTAATCTGCAACACAATACCAAGGAAATACAACCCTACTAATACAACACTAATTAAGAATCCAAAAGCAATAGGCATCATTAAAACCTTGGCTTTAATGCGTGTTCTAGACAAAGCAGTGTGGGTGGCTACAAAAATCATTATAATCACCCATAAAAAGTTTATCCAAGGACTATCCCAATAAAACAGATATTTTAAGTAAACCCCCACAAGAAAGAGTTGAACTATCATACGGAGGGCTCCTATTATGGTAGCTTTTAATAGTCCAGTTTTATACTTCCATAAATAAAAACAGGGAATACCCATTAAAAACATTCCTACTAATAAACTGCTAAATGATATATCTATAGTACCCAAAACGCTTAAATTTAGAGGTGTATTTGTTGATCACACCGAGATGAAAAACTTTTATCGTGAGAGACAGCTAACACAGAGAGTCCAGCATTTGTATGTTGCTTTAGAAAACTAAAGACTTTGTGAGAAGATTCCGAATCTAGTGCAGAGGTCGGCTCATCGACTACCAATAAAGGCTTTTTTAGCAATACCGAAGTAGCTATCATAATTCTCTGACGTTGTCCTCCTGAAATCTCTGAAACTTTACGTTGATATAAGTCGGCATCTAACCCCAACTCATGAAAGCTATCTAATACTTTTTCTTCCGAAAAAGGAATGTGCTGATTGTTCTTTAACTGAAAGGGCATTTTCACTATCTCTTCTACCCAAATAGAAGGCAGGGCTAACTCTTGAGGTATCCAAGCAATTTGTTTGCGTACTTGATTTATCGTCTCTTTAGTTAACTCTATATCGTTTACTATAACTCGTCCTTTTTTTAGAATAACAAAACCTAATACAGCATTAAGCAACGAGGTTTTCCCCCTTCCCGACTCTCCTAATACACAAGCTATCTCTCCCTTTTTTACTTCCATATTAAAAGCAGAAAACAACTCATTATCATCGTATGCCAAGGTGGCATCTTCTATTTTCAGAATATTTTTCATAATTAATGGTCAAAGATAGCAAGGATTTTCTATTTTTAAGTTGCATTAGCTAATTCTCTTGATTAAAATTAAAAAACAAGAAAAGTTAGATTAGCTTTGTTTGGCAATTTATATTCATTGAATTTTAACACGGAAAGTAATTATGATCTTAAATGAAAG
>JAAYSY010000082.1 GCA_012518235.1 Bacteroidales bacterium | reverse complement strand
TGTATTAAGCGACCCAGAGCGTTATAAACAAATTTTATCAGTTGTTGATCAAAAAGAAGAAGAGTAAATATTCCCTTATCCTATTGAAAAATAAAAGAACTGTATGATTAACTTATACAGTTCTTTTTTGCTTCAGTGTCGGTTGTTTATACTCTTTATGTAAGTACTTATAGCGAATAAAGAATACCCTAACTTCTTTATTACTTCCAAAAAGCATAGAAGTGATGAACAGGTCCATGACCTTTACCTACTTGATATTGTGCACCTGCAATTAAAGCTTCTGCTATATAGTTTTTAGCTTGTATTACAGCATCATTTAGGGAGTACCCTTTAGCTAAAAATGAAGCTAGTGCTGATGATAAGGTACATCCTGTTCCATGTGTGTTAGGTGTATAGAGTCTTTGAGATGGAAGTTCTAGTGTTTCTTGTGTTTCATAGTTGTAAAAAACGTCAACTAATTGATCATCGGTAAGGTGTCCTGCTTTTAATAATACTGAGACAGTCAATTCTTCTGCTATTCTTTTAGCATAATTAGGTAAGTCTTCTTGATTATTTATTTTTTCTCCTATCAGTATTTCAGCTTCTGGAATATTAGGGGTAATTACACGTGTGCAAGGTATTAAGTCTTCCTTAAGAGATCTAATAGCACTTTGCTTCAGTAATGTGTCACCTGAAGTAGCAACCATAACAGGATCTAATACGATGTTTTTAATGGGATATTTTGAAAGTGTTTGATGCACCTTTTTAATTAGTTCTGTAGAATGAAGCATTCCAATTTTGATAGCGTCTGCACCAGTATCGTCTAATACAGATGCAATTTGATCTGCAACAAATTCTATAGGAATTGGAAGGACATTTTTAACCCCAGTTGTATTTTGATCGACAAGTGCTGTAATAGCTGATGTGCCATAGCAGCCACATGCTGAGAATGTTTTTAAGTCAGCTTGAACACCAGCTCCACCACTAGGGTCTGTCCCAGCAATGGTTAGTGCTATATTATACTTTTTCATTATTATTTTTTCTTTTTGTTGTTTGTATTATTGATTGCAAATCTCTAGCTGCATTCAGTGGGTTGGATTGTGACATAATTGCCGAAACTACAGCTAATCCATTGGCACCAGCGTGTATGATATCTACAGCATTAGTTAGGTTTACTCCACCAATACCGATACTAGGATGTTTGCTTAATTTAGTGAACTCTTTTACCCCTTGGATACCTAGCGCTTTGGCTGTGTCTGTTTTGGTTGAGGTGTCAAATACAGGAGATAAACCTATATAATCAACATCCCATTGATTGGCTTGGTGAAGTTGTTCTTTGTTTTCTATAGATAATCCAATGATTTTGTCATTTCCTAATAGCTGACGAGCTACAGGATAAGGTAAATCTTGTTGACCTATATGCAATCCATCAGCATCTACAGCTAGAGCTATATCTAATCTATCATTTATGATTAATGGAACTTTGTATTGTACTAACAGTTTTTTTAGAGCATAAGCTTCTTTATAAAACTCCTTTGAGTTACAGTTTTTTTCTCTTAATTGTACCATAGTAACTCCTCCCTTTACTGCTTGTTCTACAACATCAATTAAAGGACGTCCAAGAGATAAACTACGATCAGTTACTAAATAGAGACTGAGATCAAAATTCATAATGAGTTATAGCTTAATGTGTTTCTTTAAAGTTGTACTTGTTAATTGATAGAGTTCATCTAAGAAGTTTAGCTGTAGACTACCAGTTCCTTTGGAGTTTTCTGCAGCTATTTCACCAGCTATTCCCATAACAGCCATACCATGCAAAGAAGCTAAAAAAGGATTTGGGTTAATGGCAGCAAAACATGCAATGATTGCTGTTGATGTGCATCCCATGCCCGTAACTTTCTCCATCATAGGATTCCCGTTTTTTACTTTAGCTACCTTTTCACCATCAGTAATAAAGTCAATATCACCACTAATAACAACCGTAGATTTAATTTCTTTGGCTAGTTTCTTCGCAGCATCCAGAGCATCTACTGATGCATCCGTACTATCAACTCCTTTTGTTTGGACTTGTGTGTTTTGTAAAGCCAAAATTTCAGAAGCATTACCTCGTATAATAGTAGGCTTACACTCATTGATTAATCGCTTGCAGCATTTATCTCGAAAGGGTGTTGCTCCAGCACCAACAGGATCAAATATGATGGGAATATTCATTTGATTTGCCATTTTTCCTGATCTTTCCATCGCTTTTATTAGCTCAACATCTAATGTTCCGATGTTTAAAACTAAAGCAGAGGCTATTTTGGTCATGTCTGCAACTTCATCTAAAGCATGTGCCATAACAGGAGATGCTCCAATGGCAAGTAGTGCATTTGCAGTATTATTCATAACTACAAGATTAGTGATGTTGTGAATTAGCGGAGATTGTTTTCGTACTAATTCTAAGTCTTTAATAAGAAAATCAATATTGATCATTTGTAGTATATTTTAATATAAAAAGCCGTTTCAACTAATTGAAACGGCTTTTTGAGTTTTATTTTTAGCTTTAGTCTATGTTCCGTTTCCCTCCGATGCTCATTACAGCATATCAGGTTCAAGGGTTTAATCTCAGCTATGAAAGCACCCCTAACAGTTATATAACAAATGTAAGTAAAAAAGGAGATAAAACTAAGTATTTAGGTTTAATAAACTCTTCTAAAAGTTTATCATTTGAAGAATCTTATCTGTTGCACCCGATTTACTTTCAACATAATCTCCTGCATTTTTTCCAATCTCTTTTAAAAAATCTTTATCGCTAAGAAGCTTATCTAATAAATCTTTTAATTCGCTATAGTCTTGAATTGTAAAAGCTCCTTTGGCCTCTAATAGTTCTTTAGCCTCCATAAACTTTTCATGCTTAGGCCCAAAAATAACGGGCATTCCATATACAGCAGCCTCTAGGGTATTGTGAATTCCTTCACCAAATCCTCCACCTATATGAGCTATATCTCCATATTTGTAAATGGATGATAAAAGACCAAAGCAGTTAATAATTAAACAATCTGCTTTCTCTATAGGCTCTTTTTCATTTTCAACTCGGGTATAGAGGGCATAAGGTCTTTGTAGTTTATTGATAATCTCTACAAGATGCCTGTCATCTATTAAATGAGGAGCTAATATTAATTTAACATTAGGGTGCTCATTAAAATATTTAATGTATAAATCTTCATCAGGTCCCCAAGAACTACCAATAACGAGTGTAGGAGAGTCAGCAGTGAATTTCTCAACAATGGGAAGTACCTTAGAATCTTTGCTAATTTCTATCACTCGGTCAAATCGAGTATCGCCGACTACCGTCACTTTGTTAACATCTATTTTTGCTAAAAAACGCTTAGATGTTTCATTTTGAACAAATAAATGATCAAAGTTGTGGAGTACATCTCGATACATTTGTCCGTACCACTTGAAGAAAATTTGCTCTTTTCTAAAGATAGACGAAACACTATAGGTTGGAATCCTACGGCGGTGTAATTCATCAAGATAGTTTTTCCAAAACTCATATTTAATAAAAAAGGCCATGCAAGGAGAAGCTAAGTCTAAAAACTTACGGACATTTCTAGGTTTGTCAAAGGGTAAATAACAAACAATATCTGCTCCTTGATAATGCTTTCTAACTTCATAGCCCGAAGGAGAGAAAAAGGTCAGAAGTATTTTGTATTCTGGATATAGAGCTCTTATTTTTTCTATAAGAGGTCTGCCTTGCTCAAACTCTCCTAATGAGGCAGCATGAAACCAAATATATTGACTCTCTTTATCACGCATATTACGTAGAATGTCATAAACAACCCAGTGTCCTTTTTTCATTCTACGGGGTTTTCTACTAAATGGAGCTACCAGATGCACCATGAAGTCATATAATAGAATTGCTATATTATAGAGCATGCCTCTTTATATTATTTAAGTGCATCAATTGCTTTTTGCATTCGTTTCAGAGTTTCTTCTTTTCCTAGTATAGAAGTAATATCAAACATTTGTGGACCTTTACCCTCACCAACTAAAGTAAGGCGAAAAGCATTCATTATTTTACCGGTATGGTAACCATTATCTTTAATCCACTGCATAACTTTACTTTCTTGATTTTCTACACTAAAATCATCAAGAGACTCTAATAAATGCATTAGTTCAGTCATATGTTTTGCAGAATCTTCTTTCCAGCGTTTTTTTACTGTTTTTTCATCATAATGAGTTGGGGCAATAAAGAAAAAATCAGCTTGTTCCCATAATTCAGAAACAAATGAAACTCTATTTTTCATTAAGCCAACGATAGTCTTTGTTTTTTCAATAGGTGCTGTTATTCCTTTTTCTACTAGTAGATCATTGAATAGTTTTCCTATTTCTTCTTCTGATTTTAGTTGTATATATTGGTGGTTAAACCAAATTCCTTTTTGAAAATCAAATTTAGCTCCCGATTTGCTACAGCGATCTAAATCAAAAGCCTCAATCAACTCATCTAAAGAGAATATTTCTTGTTCAGTACCAGGATTCCATCCTAACAGCGCTAAAAAATTAATGAGAGCTTCTGGGAAATATTCCGACTCTCTATACCCAGATGAAACTTCACCTGTTTCTGGGTCTTTCCACTCTAAAGGAAATACAGGGAATCCTAAACGATCTCCATCGCGTTTGCTCAGCTTTCCACTTCCTTCTGGTTTAAGTAGAAGAGGAAGGTGGGCAAATGCAGGCATAGTTTCTTCCCATCCAAAAGCACGATATAAAAGAACATGTAGTGGAGCTGAAGGTAACCATTCTTCTCCACGAATGACATGTGTTATTTTCATTAAATGATCATCTACTATATTGGCTAAGTGGTAAGTAGGCAATTGATCAGCAGATTTGTAAAGTACCTTATCATCTAATATAGAAGAGTTTATTTTTACTTCTCCTCGAATAAGGTCTTGTACAATAACATCGTGATTGGGTTCTATTTTAAATCGTACAACATATTGTTCTCCATTAGCAATGCGTTGTTCTACAGACTCTTTTGAAAGAGTTAGAGAGTTTGCCATTAGTGTTCTAGTTGATGCATCATATTGAAAGTTTTGAATTTCATTTCTTTTGGCATCAAGCTCTTCTGGGGTATCAAAAGCTATATATGCCTTACCAGCATCTATTAGTTTTTGTACATATTCTTTGTAAATAGCTTTACGCTCCGATTGTCTATAGGGTCCATAATCACCACCAAAACTAACACCCTCATCAAAGTCAATACCTAACCATTGAAAAGACTCTAAAATATACTCTTCTGCACCCTCTACAAATCGATTAGAATCTGTATCTTCAATGCGGAAAATGAGTTCTCCTTGATGTTGTCTTGCAAATAAGTAGTTATATAGTGCAGTACGAACTCCACCAATATGTAAAGGTCCAGTAGGACTAGGAGCAAAACGCACTCTAACTTTTTGTTTTGATATCATATTTATTCCTTAAATTAACCAAATGAGATACAAAATTAAGGCTTTTTTTCCACACTAGCCTTTTTTTTTGTACTTTTCGTGAAATAAGCAACTATTGATATGCCCTATTCAAGAATGAAAAAAAGATACTCCTATAAGGATTTACTATACAAGTTAGCACTATTTGTGATAACTGTAGGAATTATTGTTTACTTTTTTCCTCGTGACGAGAAATTTAACTTTCAGTTTGATGAGGGGAAGCCTTGGCGATATGGAGAATTGATAGCCTCTTTTGATTTTCCTATTTATAAGAGTGATACTCAAATACGCAATGAGCAAGATAGTATTTTGAGTTCTTTTAGTCCTTATTATGTTCTAGATAAAGATGTAGAGCAAAAAGTGTTATCTAAACTAGAAGAGAATTATAAAGCCAATTTAAAGAAAGAATTACCTTCTTCTAAATATATACGTTACATAGAAAATCAACTTACTAAAATTTATGAATCTGGAATTATAGCCTCTGATGATGTGTTGAAGTTGGAAGCTGATAGTATTCGTTCCATAATGAGGGTTGAGGATAAAGAGGCTAGTGAGGTGTTTTTGTCCTCTTTATATACTGTTAAATCAGCTTATGAAGTAATTCTTTATGGTGATACCTTGCATTTTGATCCAACCGTACTCAAACGATGTGCTTTAAATGAGTATATATATCCTAACCTTCGTTATGAAAAGGAACAAAGCGACTTTGTGAAAAATGAAATGTTGTCTCGTATCCCTTTAGCTAAAGGTGTAGTTTTAAGTGGTCAAAAAATAGTGGGGCGAGGTGAGATTATAAATAGTCATACTTTTAGTATTCTTCAGTCACTGAAGAAAGAATCTCTAAATAGAAGTGTTGGTTCAAGTAAACAATGGCAACTTTTAATTGGTCATATTCTAATTGTCGGCGTCTTAATTGCTCTTTTTATGCTTTATATAGAGCTTTTTAGATTAGACTTTTACAAGAAAAAAGGAGCCATTATGCTACTTTTTTCTTCAATGGTTTTCTTTGCTATTTTGACGGGTATTATGGTGCGTAATAATATTATGAATGTTTATATTATACCCTATGCGATGTTGCCAATTATTCTTCGGGTGTTTTTAGATTCAAGAACAGCTTTTACTTGTCATGTATTAACGATTTTGATCTGCTCCTTAATCTTAAAGTATCCTTATGAGTTTATTTTATTGCAAGTGACTGCTGGGTTAGTTGGGATATTTTCTCTGCGTGAATTATCACAAAGATCTCAACTATTTAAGAGTGCTATATTAATAATGGGTACTTATGTTATTGTATATATGGGATATGAATTGATGACAGAAACAGAGATTTCAACTTTTAATATGGCTAGGTATAGACATTTTGCTATTAATGGAGTCTTTTTACTCTTCACTTATCCTTTGTTGTTTTTAATGGAGAAGATATTTGGGTTTACCTCAAATGTGACTTTAGTAGAACTCTCAAATACAAATAATCCTCTATTAAAGCGTTTGTCGGAAACCGCCCCAGGTACATTTCAGCATTGTATGCAAATGGCAAATTTAGCTTCCGAAGCTGCACGTTATATTGGTGCAAATAGTCAATTAGTACGTACAGGTGCGTTATACCATGATATAGGTAAAATGGAAAATCCTATTTATTTCACTGAAAACCAGCCCCCAGGTGTTGATCCTCATCAGAATTTAAGTTATGAGGAAAGTGCTCAAGTAGTGGTTAGGCATGTAACTGACGGCTTAAAGTTAGCGGAAAAGCATAATTTACCTCAAGCAATCAAAGATTTTATTGTTACTCATCATGGCAGAGGTAAAGCGATGTATTTTTATGTTTCTTGGAAAAATGAGCACCCTGGAAAAGAGCCTGATGAGAGTCTGTTTTCTTATCCTGGGCCTAACCCATTTACAAGGGAAACGGCTATTCTAATGATGGCAGATGCTGTAGAAGCAGCTTCACGCAGTCTTCCTTCGTATACGGAAGAGAGTATTAGTACTTTAGTTGAAAAAATAATAGATAGACAAGTTGAAGGTGGATTTTTTGAGGTGTGCCCTATAACATTTAAGGATATCCAGACTATAAAATCTGTTTTTAAAGAGAAATTAAAAACTATTTATCACACTCGAATAAGTTATCCAGAGTTAAAAAAATAATCCTCTTCTGAATATTCAAAAGAGGATTAAATACTATTTTACGAGTAATAGAAAATTAGAGTTTTTCTTTAATTTTAGATGCAATTTCTGCTAGTTTATCTGCAGATAACTTCAGTTTTGGATTAGAGATAATCATGTCTGCTTCATTTTGAATGGGAATTAAGTGAATGTGTGCATGGGGTACTTCTAAACCCATAACAGCAACTCCAACTCGTTTACAAGGGATGGCTTTTTCTATCGCCAATGCAATTCTTTTAGCAAATAAATGCATATCTGCTAAATCCTTATCTTCCATGTCAAAAATGTAATCAACCTCTTGTTTAGGGACCACAAGAGTATGTCCTACAACTAAAGGATTGATATCTAGAAAAGCAAAAAACCGATCATTCTCTGCTATTTTATGAGAAGGGAGTTCGCCCGCTATTATTTTACTAAAAATAGTTGCCATAATAATTTTGTATTAAATAGAGATGTTAAGTATTTCAAGGCTGATGTTACCTTGTGGAACCTTTATTTCTGCTATATCTCCTACCTTTTTACCCAATAAACCTTGGGCAATAGGTGTTTTTATCGCAATTTTCCCCTCTTTTAAATTTGCTTCACTTTCCGATACAATAGTATAGGTCATTGTATGACCATTCTTTATGTTCTTTAGCTTTACTTTTGTTAATATTTGAACAGAATCTGCATTGAGTTTAGTTTCATCTATTATACGTGCTTCAGCGATTGTCATTTTGAGTTGATTGATCTTCATCTCTAGCATGCCTTGAGCCTCCTTAGCAGCATCGTATTCAGCATTTTCTGAAAGGTCTCCTTTATCTCGTGCTTCAGCTATTTGTTTTGAAATTGCAGGTCTTTGAACGGACTCTAATTCCCTTAATTCTTCTAAAAGTTTGTTATAACCTTCTTCTGACATGTATGCCATAGTAGTTCCTCCTTTATAATAAATTTCTTGTTTGTTTAAACGAAAATAAAAAAGAATTCCAACATGATACATGCTGGAATCCCCTTCTGTATTTTAAGATTTGATAAACAAAGATAAGTTAATATCTACTTTTTTGCAAGTTCTAGCATCTGTTATGTAACATAATAATTTATCTTTTATTGTTTTTATAATATTTTCTTGATTTCCGTGGCTAAGTCTTTAATATCTGTTCCTTTCTTATATAGTTCATTTTGTCTGTTGATTATAAAAAATGAAGGGATTTCAGTTACATTATATAGATTCGCAGCTGTAGAATATACCCCGTTTTCATCTCGAACACAAATCCAAGGTAAGTTGTCAGCAATGGTTTTCCAATAATGCTCGTCAGCATCTAACGAAACTTGATAAATTTCAAAACCTTGAGATGAAAATTGGTTATATAGATCACGTAGCATATAGTTATGAGGTGTAGAGTTAGGACTTTGGTAAATCGTGAAATCCAAAAGAACAACTTTGCCTTTTTGTTCACTGAGTTTTACTCTATTTCCTTTCATATTTCGTAGGTTTACATCTATAAGTCCTGTTTCGTTAATTTTGTCTTCAGGTATTTCTATCACTTTTTCTTTCGGTGTACGTGTGTTTCGCATGCCTTTAATAACAATGTTATAAATGTTTTTGGAACGATCGGCATGGGGGTAGTAGTTGTTCATACTTGTAGCAACTGCAGCAAAACATCTTACATCATCCTTACTGTTTAAGGGATCAAAAATAAGATAACCATTCAACTTTTGAAATAATGCAAAGTAGGCTGCTGTTGTATTAGGGGCAGAATAGATATAGTTTAATTTTACAGTATCTTTATAATCTTTAATCAATTGATTGATGCTATCTTCAAGCACATCATGCGTAATAGTGAAGTTCTTTGCTTTTTTCATGAGTTCATTAACCTCAATTTGTAAATTACTTTGGAGCAATGATAACTCTTTTATTTTTTGTGCATTTGTTGAGCCCTCAATTTCATATTGATCTGAAAATCGATCGAACGAGGCATTAACACTTAATACTTCGGTTGAGTCAATAGCAAAGTTTATTATTTTATTCTTAATTCTCAATCTATAAAACTCGGGAGCTTCGGGTTTTTTAGCTTTGAAACTAAAGTGTCCATCTTCTTTGAGTTTGATTGAATCAAGAGGAATATCTCCTTCTAGACCAGCTACTTCTAAATAGAGGGTCTCTTTTGCTGCATCTGTTACAGTTCCTTGAATGGTGAATCTTGCTTCTTTGGTGCAAGATGAAGTTATAAGTGCTATGGTGATAAAAAGTATTAAGTTAAAGTTTTTCATATTCTTTGTGTTAATCTTCTGCAAATATAGTTTTTTTTAAGAGTAGCTAAAATTTAGAGTACATAATATTATAAATTCATCTCATTAAATAACTCGAGTATAGTCTTATTCTGAGTTGGATGAACAACATCTGCTGCTATTTGTACTAAGGGCTCCAATACAAATAATCGTTTACACATAAGTGGATGAGGTATTTGTAGTGATTTAGAGTTGAACTCTATATCATCATAAAGTAATATGTCTAAATCAATAATCCGATCTTCATAGCCGCTCTTATGATAATAGGTACGTCCCATTTTTTTTTCAATAAGTTGTGTCTGCAATAGTAGGTCTTCAGGAGATAGTTGAGTAGTACAAGCAATTGCAGCATTTATAAACCTGTTTTTAGACTCATAGCCCCAAGGAGAGGTATAAATAAAAGCGGATTGAGCTATTACTTGCCCTATCCGCTTTTCTATTTGTTTTATTGCTCGTATTAAGTTCTGTTCTTTTTCTCCTAAGTTAGAACCTAATGCAATATATATAGTATGCATCTTCTTTATCTATCTAAGATAAGCATTGCATCTCCATAAGTTCCAAATCGATAGTCTTCTTTTATTGCTACTTCGTATGCATGCATAACAAATTCGTATCCACCAAATGCAGCTGAAACCATTAGCAGTGTAGATAATGGCATATGGAAGTTAGACACTAAACTATTGGCCACATGAAATTCATAAGGAGGGAAAATAAATCGATTCGTCCAGCCTTTAAATTCTTTTACATGACCATCTGTGCTTACAGTACTTTCTAAGGTGCGCATAACCGTAGTTCCTATAGCACATACATTTCTACGCTCATCGATAGCTTTGTTAATAATATCAGCAGAGTCTTGAGTTACTTGGATGCGTTCTGAGTCCACCTTGTGCTTTGTTAGGTCCTCAACATCAATATCTCTAAAGTTTCCAAGTCCTGCATGTAGAGTAATAAAAGAACGGCCAACCCCCTTGATTTCCATTCGTTTCATTAATTCACGACTAAAATGAAGTCCAGCAGTTGGAGCAGTAACAGCCCCTTCATTTTGAGCAAAAATAGTTTGAAATCTTTCTGCATCACTGGGTTCTACAGGTCGGTTCACAATGTGAGATGGAAGAGGAGTTTCTCCTAATGCCTCAAGAGCCACCTTAAATTCCTCGTGAGGACCATCGTATAAGAAACGAAGTGTTCTACCTCTTGAGGTAGTATTGTCTATAACTTCTGCTACCATTGACCCATCTTCTCCAAAGAAAAGTTTATTGCCAATTCTAATTTTTCGAGCAGGGTCAACTAATACGTCCCATAGTTTTTGTTCCTTGTTTAGTTCTCGAAGTAAGAACACCTCAATTTTAGCTCCTGTTTTTTCTTTATAACCATACAAACGAGCAGGAAAAACCTTAGTGTCGTTAAATACAAAAATATCATGCTCATCAAAATAGTCCAAAACGTCTTTGAACTTTTTATGTTCTATTTTCTCCTCATTTTTATGAAGTACCATTAAGCGTGAATCATCCCTAAACATAGTAGGATGAAGTGCTATTTTTTCTTTTGGTAAATCAAATTTAAATTGTGATAATTTCATATGACCTCTTTTATATGTTGTTGTTTTCTATTTCGTATTGATCAAGCCACTCTAAAAAATCATCGGGGCTCTTACATTGGTCTAACGTTACTGACCCTATTCTTGTTCGCTCTAACCCAATAAGATGCGCTCCACTATTCAATGCTTCCCCTATGTCTCTTGCTAGGGCTCTTATGTAGGTCCCCTTGCTACAAACCACTCTAATTGTTATTTCTGGAAGATTATAATTTAGCAATTCAATTTCATCTATAGCTAATATTCTAGGTTTTAATTTCACCTTTTCCCCTTTTCTTGCTAAGTCGTAAGCTCGTTTACCACCTACTTTTATAGCCGAAAATGCAGGAGGTGTCTGTTCTATTTCTCCAATGAATTGTTTCTTAAGTGTTTGTTCAACCTGTTCTTGAGTAATATGTTCATACGGATAGTGCTGGTCTATTTCTGTTTCCAAATCGAAAGAAGGAGTTGTAGCTCCTAGTTTTAGAGTTGCTATGTATTCTTTAGGTTGATGTTGGAATTCTTCAATACGCTTAGTTGCTTTGCCCGTGCAAAGTATAAGTACACCAGTAGCTAGTGGGTCAAGTGTTCCAGCATGTCCTACTTTTAACTTCTTTCTTTCTAGTTTTCTACAAATGCGATTACGTATAAGGGCTACTAGTTTGAAAGAAGTCCAATTCAGTGGTTTGTTGAAATAAAGAACTTCTCCTTTGATAAAATCCATGAGTTATAATCTTGTTGTGTTAGGTCAGTTTTATTGTAGAAAAGATAATACAATTGTTACAAATCCAGCTACAGCACAATAGATTGCAAAATAAATTAACTTTCCTTTTTTTACTATATTTATCATCCACTTACAGGCAAAACAGCCAGAAATAAATGCTGCGATAAAACCGATAATTAATGATAAAGTGGGAATACCCGATTGTTCTGCTGAAAACTCACCTCCAATTAATCCTAAAAATGACTCCCCTATAATAGGAACTAAAACCATTAGAAACGAAAACTGGGCTAGTTTTTCTTTTTTATTACCTAATAGTAACCCTGTTGCAATTGTAGTACCCGATCTAGATAATCCTGGCAATACAGCTAAAGCTTGTGATAATCCTATAATAAAAGCATCTTTCATTGATAGGGTTTCCTTTTGTCGTGGTTTAGCATAATATGAAAAGGCTAACAAGGTAGCCGTTAGTAATAACATACACCCAACAAGAAGTAATCCTTCGCCAAAAAATGAAGC
>JAAYSY010000081.1 GCA_012518235.1 Bacteroidales bacterium | reverse complement strand
TATTTGGTCTAGTGATTCAATAACAAGTTTCATTTTATTCTGTTTTTTGTGGGGCGAATTTACGAATAATTCGAGCTAATAAATAAAAAATTATCGTGAAGAATATGATAGATGCACCCGAAGGAACATTAAGGTAAAAAGAGATAAATAATCCCCCTATGCAATTTAAGAATCCGATTAGTATAGATAACAAAATCATATTCTTAAAGTTGTATGTGAATAGGTTTGCTGTCATCTGAGGGATGGTTAGTAGTGAGATAACTAATACAATTCCTACCATGCGTAAACAAGCTACTATGGTTAGTGCAATAAAAAACATTAAAGCATATTCAAATAACACAACGGGTATACCTTGTGATTTAGCAAACTCTCTATCGAATGCAATAGAGAGAATAGGACGTAAAAATAACGAAAAGAATAATATTAAAAGAATAGATAGCCCAGCGAGTAACCATAAATCGGTGGTTCCTATGGTTAAGATATTGCCAAAAAGGAATGCAGATAAATCGGGTGTGAATCCAGGAGCTAAGAAACTGAAGATAATACCAATAGCCATTCCAAAAGTCCAAAACATAGCAATGGCTGAGTCTTCACGCGTATTTTTCTTTGTAGTCATCCATTCTACACCAAAAGCCGTTAATACAGCAAATATGGCAGCAGATAGCACAGGTGAAATTCCTGTATAGAGTCCTATTCCTATTCCTCCAAAAGAAGCATGTGTTATTCCCCCGCTAATAAAAACTAGGCGACGGGTTACAATGTACGTTCCAATAATTCCACAAGTAATACTAGCTAATAAGCTACCTAAAAGGGCATATTGGAAAAAAGTATAGTTAAGTAACTCCATGCCTTATAAATTAAATTTTAATGTTGCCCTGTTTTAGCTCTTCTTTCTCCTACTATGAGAAAGACTTCATCTTTAATTTCTTCAGGAAGTTCTACCCCTCTGTGTTGAAGACTTCTAACCCATCCAGCTACATCCGTATCTAACATGGTATAAAATACATCTCTAAATAGATCTGCTTGTTCACTAGTATATTCTTCTGGAGTATATCCAATGAATTGATCTAGTTCTTCATCGTCATAATACTCAATAGTTTGACTTACAGCAGCAATAAGACTTTCTTTCTCACATATTTCATGTTGTCCGCAACATTCAGTATCGATTTCAGTAACCTCAGGAAAATCTTCTAATTCTCCTTTCTCTATCTTTTTTTGAATGTTTTTGTTTCGGAAGTAACCTAAAATGAAGGCTATTACAGCCAAAGCAACAAGAGCCAATAATAATACTTTCATAATTACTTAAAATCAATATAAAGGCAAAGTTAAGGAATTAAACGCAAAAGTAACTACAGTTGTTTTGAAATTCTAAAACCAGCTTTGCTCAAGTCTTTCCAAAAATTAGGATAGGATTTAGTTACTACTTCCGGATGTTCTATTAATAAGTTGGAATATTGTAATGCAGCAGGAGCAAAAGCCATAGCCATTCTATGATCTTCATATGTTTTGATTAGAGGTTTGTTCTCTGAATCTATTTTTTCCCCACTCCAAATTAAGGTATCGTTATTAGGGCTTTTAAGTGGAAAACCAAGCTTTTTCATCTCTTGTATGAGGGCTTCTATGCGATCTGTTTCTTTTATCTTTAGACTTTGTAAGCCTGTAAATTCAAAAGGAATGTTTAATAAACTACAAACGACAACAAAAGTTTGGGCTAAATCAGGAATTTCAATAAAGTTGGCTTTAAGTTCTTTTATATTGCATTTCTTTTTTCTTAGAATTACACGATGATCTATGTGTTCAGTGCTAACACCTAATTGATTGAATAAATGTTTACCTTGACTATCTCCTTGATAACTATTAGAGTATAAATTAGGAAGTGTAATTTCTGCTTTAGGTGTTAATGCAGTTAAAGCATACCAGTAAGAAGCTGCACTCCAATCATTTTCTATGGTATAGGGGATAGCTTTATAAGCGTTAGGTTTAACTATTAATTGATTTTTAGAAGCCCAATGAACAGAGGCTCCAAAATCTTGCATTATGTTTAATGTAATATCCACATAGGGTCTAGAAATTAACTCTCCATCAATATGAATGATTAATCCTTTTTCTAAATGAGGAGCAATCAATAAAAGTGCTGATATATACTGAGAACTTATGTTTCCCTTTATTGTTATCTCTCCGCCTTTTAATGAATGTCCTGTGATTTGTAGTGGAGGGAATCCGGCTTGTTTAGTGTACTTAATCTGGGCTCCCAAATTACATAAGGCATCTACGAGTATGTCTATAGGGCGTTCTTGCATTCGTTGTGTTCCTGTGATGGTTTTGCATCCTTTTTGTGTGCTAAAATAAGCTGTAAGGAAGCGCATAGCTGTTCCTGCTGCTAGAATATCTACTTCTTTTTTGTTCTCAGTTAATGCCTTTATCATAACCAGCGTATCATCACAATCTGATAGATTATGAATAGGAGCTTTCTCAGAGGCTAGGGCATTTATAATTAAGGCTCTATTACTGATGCTCTTTGATGCAGGCAAATTTATAGTTGTCTTTATTTCGGAAGGGGCTAGCAAAGAATAAATCATATCTAGATGCGTTTGAAGGGGTTGTATACTAGTGTTTAATTGCAAATATAAAAGAAAGAGTATAGAAGTCAAGTGGTTGAAGCTTAAAATTGTTTAGCTAGATAGATACCTAGTAGAACTCCTAGTACACCAAAGAGTAAGCTTCCTATAGAGTATAAAATAAAGGGCAAGAATAGTCCGTTTTTTAATAGTTGGACATTTTCCCAAGCAAAAGTTGAAAAAGTGGTGAATCCACCACAAAACCCTGTGATAGATAGAAGAAAAAACTTAGTTGTCATAGCACTTTGATTGAAAAAGTGGTAAAATAATCCTATGAGGAAGCAACCCATTAAATTGACAGCGAAAGTACCCCATGGAATAGAAGTGTTATTTTCTTCATTAATAAAGAGTGTTATGATATACCTCAAACTTGAACCTAATCCACCTCCTAAAAAGACATAAAGTAATTCTTTCATTGGTTGTTTTTGTATAAAGATACTCAAAATGGTTTCTTATTAGCTATATGTTATGATAATAAGGGGATATATACCTTAAACTAGGTATTGATTCCTGATTTATTATGCTGTACTTTTGTAATAGTAAATTCAGTAAGTCATAATTACGTAGCCACATTTATTAGTTTTAAAAAGGTTCTGCTCTGTGAAGCAGAGCCTTTTTTGTTATCTTAGAGGTTCTAAACAATGTTATATAACTTCTTAGTCTTTATGTGGAGCTAAAGTGATAAAAAAACCTTAAATTATGATGAAAACAGTTCAGAAAAAGCTAGTATGCTTGTTTATTTGTATTGCTATGAGTCCATTGGCTATGAGCCAAACATGTCATACGATTAATTTTTCTAGTCAGAAAGAAATGCAGGATTACTTTTCATATACTGGCGATCATTCCATTCTAATAAGTGGGCATAGAGGAAGTAGAGATATAGGTTATCCAGAAAATAGTATCGCTTCTTTTAATCATGTATTAGAAAAACTACCTGCATTTTTTGAAATCGATCCTCGGTTAACTAAAGATAGTGTTATAGTATTAATGCACGATGCTACTTTAGATAGAACTACTACGGGTAAAGGAAAAGTGAGCGATTATACTTGGGAAGAGTTACAAAAGCTTTATTTGTTAGATAGTGAAGGCAACG
>JAAYSY010000013.1 GCA_012518235.1 Bacteroidales bacterium | reverse complement strand
CTTTTTTATTGTTTATTTTTTTATTTATTGAAATTAAAATTCACTAGAAAAGTGAAAGCGAATTCCTTTAAAGTCTGCTTGAGCCATTTGAAGCATATAACTAGAGTCAGCTAAGAATACATCTCTTCCCTCATGATCTTTCGCCATGTATTGGTATTTCCTTCTCTTGAATAATTCAAATTCTTCAGGATCATCACTTTCTACCCAACAAGCCTTATATAAACGAACAGGTTCCCATCGACAAGATGCGTTATATTCGTGCAACAGACGATATTGAATCACTTCAAATTGTAGTTGTCCAACTGTTCCAATAATTTTTCTGTTATTAAATTGATTCACAAAAAGCTGAGCAACACCTTCATCCATTAACTGATCGATACCACGAGCTAATTGCTTTTGCTTCATTGGATCAGCATTTTCAATGTATTTAAACATTTCAGGTGAGAAACTTGGTAATCCACGAAAATGAAGATCTTCTCCTTCTGTTATGGTATCTCCAATTTTAAAAACATCATTATCGGGTAAACCTATAATATCTCCTGGCCACGCTTCATCAATAGTGGTTTTTCTTTGAGCCATAAATTGTGTTGGCGAAGAAAAGCGCATCGTTTTATCATGTCTAACATGATAATAAGGAACATTTCTTTCAAACTTACCCGAACACACCTTACAGAATGCAATACACGAACGGTGATTAGGGTCAATATTAGCTGTAATCTTAAAAATAAATCCAGAAAATTGTGGTTCTTCAGGATGAACTATGCGTTCTTCCGCTTGTACTGGACGAGGACTAGGTGCAATTTCAACAAAACAATCTAATAGTTCTTTCACACCAAAATTATTCAATGCAGAACCAAAAAACACAGGAGCAATCTCAGCATTTAAATATTTTTCTCTATCAAACTGAGGATAAACGCCTTGTACTAACTCTAAATCATCTCTAAGTTGTTTTGCTTGCTTCTCTCCTATATGTTTTGCTAACTCATCACTTTTTAAATCGAGCTCTATTTTTTCAGTAACTTTTTGTTTTGATGGAGTATATAAATCTAGTTTTCCTTCATAAATATTATAAACTCCTTTGAAACGATCTCCTTGCTCTATAGGCCAAGATAAAGGACGTACTTGTATAGCAAGTTCGTCTTCAACTTCATCTAATAAATCAAAAGGATCACGCCCTTCACGGTCCATTTTATTTATAAACACAATTACTGGAGTTTTACGCATTCTACATACCTCCATAAGTTTACGTGTTTGCACCTCAACCCCCCTTGCACTATCTATTACTATAATAACACTATCAACAGCTGTTAATGTGCGGAAAGTATCTTCAATAAAATCCTGGTGACCAGGAGTATCTAAAATATTTACTTTATAGTCTTCATAATCAAATTCCATAACTGAAGTAGTAACTGAAATACCTCTTTGTTTTTCAATTTCCATCCAGTCACTTGTTGCTGTCTTTTTTATTTTATTACTTTTAACAGCGCCAGCTACTTGTATCTGACCACCAAAAAGTAATAACTTCTCAGTTAGTGTGGTCTTACCCGCATCAGGATGAGACACAATAGCAAAAGTTCGTCTTCTTTCTATTTCTTTAATTTTTCCCATATTTTGAATTCTCCTCCAAGAAGCCTAGTGACTTCGTTCTATTATTTCACATAGGCTATCATACCAATGTGGAATTTTAATTTGGTATACTTCTTTAATTTTAGTTTTGTCGAGTACTGAATAATTCGGTCTTTTTGCTTTAGTAGGATAAGCAGAACTATGAATAGGCATAACCTCACAAGACGTAATATTAGCTAATGAATGAATTGCTTTTGCAAAATCATACCATGAACAAACACCTTCATTGCTATAATGATAAATACCAGGTTTTAAGCCTACACGTAAAATATGTAATACAACCTGAGCTAAATCCATGGCAGATGTGGGAGTTCCAATTTGATCAAAAACCACATTAAGTTGTTTTCTTTCTTTACCCAACCGCAACATGCTTTGCACAAAATTACTTCCTTTATCAGAGTAAAGCCATGAAGTGCGAATTATAACTGATTGTGGACAAACTAATAAAAGCTCTTTCTCACCCTTCAACTTAGAATCTCCATAAACAGTTGCTGGATTGCATATATCCTCTTCTTGATAAGGCACACACGAAGTTCCATCGAAAACATAGTCCGTAGAAAAATGAATGATACCTATACCTAATCGATTAGCAATCAATCCCATTTGCTTAACAGCTAATTCATTTACTTGATAACAAAATGCAGACTCATCTTCAGCTTGATCAACCCTTGTATATGCTGCACAATTTATTATAACATCAATATCATATAGTATAAGAAGTTCTTCTAGCTTATTAGAATCTAACAAATCCAAATCATTCTTTGTAAAAAAGAAAAATTGATTCTTTACATCTCCTAGACAATTATCCTTTAAAACAGTAGCTAATTGTCCACCAGCACCTGTTACCAAAACCTTCATAACTAAACTATTAATCAAGTTCTAACTCACCTCGTTGTTGCTTAACATAAAAGTCTGCTAAAAGAGCGATGAGCTGTGAAATATGTTCCATGGCCTTTTCTGTTTCTTTTAATAAGTTTTTCTTTTGCAACCGCATCATAAGTACAAGATATAAGCTATCGAAACAAGTTTCAACCTCTGACTTCTTTACAGCTCCTTTATTCTGTAATTCTACAATAAAAGGGAGTGTTTTAAAATACTTAGCATTATAAAAAGGATATTTTGGAGACGCAATCAACAAGTTATGCAAATCCGATAACTGTATGATCACATTGTTATTAATTTGCAAATGGCCTCTTTCTTTTACATTCTCATGATACATCATATCTATCAGCTCTTCGTACCACTGAATTAACTCTTGTTTTTGCTCACTAGATACCTCAAACTGATTAATCACATTTGTTTTAATTTTCTCAATGTCCCATTGATTTGCACGAATTATATCTTCAACCTGCCACATATAAAGAAGATATTCCGCTATATTTTCTTTTCGTAATTTATTAGCTATAAACATAAAATTTAATATAATGATTCGCCTAATAAAGTAAATATGATACCCGCTATGGCTACTATTGACACAATTATACCAATGATACGATTTAATAACCATATTCCTCTTAAATTAAATTTCTTGCGTACTCGACTTACAAAATAGGTTATACAAAACCACCAAGCTAATGCTCCAAAAGCTATAGATGCATAACCTGCAATTTCAACACCAAAGGGTGCTTGTGGTAATACAAATGCAAATCGTGCAAAAAAACCGATAAAAAGAAATATAATTAAGGGGTTAGATAGGGTAACAAACAAGGCAGTAATGAAGTTATAAAAATAGGAGCCTTTATTATCACTATTAGAACGGCGAATAGATTTTACAGGATTGCTTCGAAAAGTATAAACTCCAAATACTAATAACATGATGCTACCTAATAGTTGTAGGATATAAATATTCCGATTGATATAATCAAAGACAAAACTCATACCATATCCTGTAATAATAGCATAAATTATATCACTAATAGCAGCACCTAAACCTGTAACAAATCCGTACCATCGTCCTTTATTTAATGTTCTTTGAACACAAAGTACACCTACAGGACCAAAAGGAGCCGAAACTATAACTCCTATTAAAAATCCCTTCATTAATATCTCTAGTACAGACTGAACTTGACTCATAGTACAAATATCGTACTTTTTTATGACAACACAACCAGTATTAACGTTTTTTGGGTCAGTCCGTAAAGTTGGGGATTTAACAATTAGTCCATTTCTACTTCCCTTATAAAATATTACTTTTGATCCATGAAAAAGAAAGCAATCGATTATAAGGATATATTGTCCATGTTCCTTCCT
>JAAYSY010000317.1 GCA_012518235.1 Bacteroidales bacterium | reverse complement strand
TTGAGGTGAAAGATGGTTATGAGGCTGATTTTAGTGGTAATCAATATGTCACAATTACAGGTTATAAGGAAGGTGCTACTGTTTTAGAGAGACTAGCACAAGGTACCATATACAAAGTGTCTAATGATATTGATGGTGGAGACTTAATTATTGATGAAGGTGATTTAACTCCAACTCCAGAAATGAAAAGTATTTCTGTGACTGTAACTGCTTCAGTTATGAAGTGGAAGGCTGTGACTGTAACTCCAATAATTTAATAGAAGCAACTTAGATAATATAACGTAGCAGTTAAGCTACTTTATATAAAATTAGGGAAGAGGGGGTGTATAACAAAACCTCTTTCTTCCCTCTTTTTTCAAAACAAATAGGTTGAGAAAAGTAAAAGAATCCAGATCAAATAAACTACAAAAAAAATAGAAATAGGTAGGAATAGCAATGGAGTGTTTCATCTTGTTTTTTGTGCAGATTGATACTGTATGTAGGACAACATACTAGCTATCTAGTGCATTACAGAGTGGTTTGCAGAAAAAACAAGAACGGTAAAGTTCGATTAGCAACACCTAACGTGTTCTATGTGTTTTCTGTGAAGTTATAAAAATAGATAGAAGAATGAAAAAACAAATAGTAATAATAGTGAGTATGGTAATGCTACTAGTAGGGTGTGTTAAAAATTATCCTTCTGTGGAGTGTGACCCTGATACTAATGTGCTTTTTCAATTTATCTATAAAGGAGATGGGGAAGAAAACATTATATCTCAGCGCATAAAAAAAATTAATTTCGATTTGTATGACCTCGATGGGGAATTGCTGCAGACAATAGAAACTTCTTCTGATTCTCATGCTTTAAAGTTAGCTATAGGAGAATATAATCTATTGGCTTGGGGAAATGCAAATGCTGAAACCAAGTTGCGCATAGGGAATCAAAAGCAAACCAGAGATAATAAAGTTTACTTAGAATCGGGGCATGAGGGAGGATTGGGTATGGACTCACTCTACCATGTACCCAAACGAGAGGGAGGGACAAGAATATCAGTAACAAGTAATACGGATCAAAAAATTGAAGTGTTGGAGTTTAAACCCTTACACATTCAAGTTATATTATTTATTAAAGGCTATTCTGACCCTCAAGGTCCGTTAATTAACATTTGTAATGTTCCACCTATTTGCGATTGTGATGGTTTATTTCAGGGTGAAGGGGTAACCTATAGTTCTTTAACTCATATAGAGTCGATTATTGGAAGCGACTATTATGTGGCTTTGTTTAATTTGCCTCGTTTACCTAATGAAAATGACATACAAATTAAAGGCTTTTCAAGAAAAGATGATTCGGATCTATTTTCTTTTTCGTTTGCTCAATTCTTAAAAGATGAAAAGTTGGATATTACATCTAGACAAGAAGTAACAGTACCTATTCTAATTGAGTTTCAATCGGTAGGTATAGAGGTGGGACTTCCTGGCTGGGAAAGTGAATCGGTGAATCCAGATATATAGTAGATTAAAATAATGAAAAGTAATTTAGGGTGTTGTATATCAATGTTATATAACAAGTGAAGTAAGGTGGGTTTTACTACCTACCGTGTATAATTAACAGAATGCAGTAATAAGAAAGCAGGTATTGAAAATGAAAACAAACCAGAGTATAAAATTAATAAAAAGTTGGACGTTAGTCTGTTTAGTACTACTAGGGGTGTGCTTAAACTCTTGTGCTTTTGAAGAGTCTAAGTCGTTAAGCGTAGATTCAGCAGAGGATGCGTTGGTGACTTTTGCTATCAATACATCTTCATCTGCCACACCTTCTGCTTTTGCGTCAGATTATTCGTTAGAGAGTGAGGTGAAAGATGTTTCTGTTTTAGTATTTAATACAGATAATACCTTTTACTATACTGCTAATGGTGTAAATATAAAGAATGAAAACAGATCTACTAAAACATTTGATGTAAGACTTCCTACTGGAACATGGCATTTAATGGTGTTAGCTAATGCCAGAACTCAAAAAGGTACTCTTTCAGAGCTTAAAGAAGGTATGTCACTAGATAAAGCTGTTGAGAAGTTGTTAATTCATCGTAAAAAAGAAAAGAAATGGAATCCATCTGCTAGTGATTTTTGTGTTCCTATGTGGGGGAATATTGCTATGCAAACCATTGATGAAAATACCTCCTCTATCGAGGTGTCATTAGTGAGAATGTTAGCTAAGGTGGAGGTTACTTTAGCTGAATCTGTTAAAAACTTTGAGCTGACTAGTGTGTCTCTTTATAATTATTACACCCAAGGTAAAATTATTCCTACTAATTATGAGGATGCTTGTTGGACCAGTGGACATATAGATAACACTTATCCATCGGTAGCTAGTCATTGGGAGAAAGAGAGAGGACCTCTAAGTTATCCCGCAATTAATAATGCGTGTGTAGGGTTGATTTATACGTTTGAAGCTGAAAAAGGAACAAAAGAAAATCACATAAATAATACGTGTTTAGTAATTGGTGGAAAATATAAAGAACAACAGACAGAGACTTATTACCGAGTGGATTTTGCGAACTACAATGGAATGCAAGTAGCAAACTATTTAGATGTATTAAGAAATCATAATTATGAGGTTGACATACTGGGGGTAAGCTCTTCAGGGTTTATTGATAAAGAAGATGCTTTGGAATCTACTGTGGTTAATATTACAGCTACTGTTACTCCCTGGATTGATATGATGTGCGAGAATGTAATTTATTGCGGCGCCTATTATATGGCTTTTTCTACGCGAAGTCTGCAATTTAAAGAACGAGGGGAGAAACTAGAGGTTATTATTCATACCAACTTGAAAGAATCGGAAATTAAGATCACGAGGGATTCAACGAGTGATGATTTTAGCTGGAATTTTAACAGAAACGTTAAAGAAACTGAGGAGTATACACTTACAGTGACTTCTAATAGTGATAGCATCTCCCCCTCTCAACATATTATTATTGAAGGTAAAAGTTTACGAGTAAAGATAGGAGTTTCGTAGTGCATCTTAAAATTAGTTTAACTCATTGTGAGTTATGTGTAAGAGTTGTAGTAGTGTTAGGATAAAAGAGTAAAGAGGATAAAGATGAAAATGAGTATTAAAAGCATAAATAGTATATTAAAGAG